>NZ_JBOFQF010000031.1:0-117099 GCF_051660745.1 Segniliparus sp.
GGGCTGCGCGCACCGCAGCCCGACGAGGCTGGCTAGATCGAATGCGGGAAGATCGCCACCATATAGGAGCCGAACCACGCGGAGAGCAGGACCGCTCCCGCCCCGACGAGCCATTGCGTCCGAGGACGGGCCTGCGCCAGGGCTTTCGCGAGGGGCAGCGCCAGCACGAAGATCGGCAGCAGCAGCCTCGGCCTGCAGTGCATGAGGCCCGCCGAGGTGGCCGCCGAGGCGAACATGAGCGCGCCGTAGAGCTTGAGCTCCCACGGCCAGCGCTGCGCCAAGAGCACGACCAGCAGCACGAGCGCCGCGACGATGATCAATGCCGTCCCCGCGTCCACGATCTCCCTGCCTTCGACGAGCACCGCGTTGAGATAGACCAACGTGGCTTTTCCGAAGTCCGTCGCAGTCCCCCATCCCCGGCGCTGCACATCGAACCACCCGGCCACGTCGTGCGTCCGCACGCTCACCCATGCGATGTAGCCGATCATGCCGGTCGGGGCCGCCGCCGCCGCGAGCCAGGCCCGCGCTCCGTCGCGCCTTCCTTTGACGAGCACGGCGACGATCAGCACGACGATCACGGCCAACGCGGTCGGACGCACGAGCCCTGCCGCGAACGCGCAGAGTCCCGCGAGCAGCCAGCGCCGCTCCATGATCCCCGCCAACGCCCACACGGCCAGCGCGCAGAACAACGCCTCGGAATACGCCATCCAGAGCACGATGCCCATCGGGGCTGCGGCGAAGAGGACGACGAGCAGCAGGCCGAAGCGCCTTCCCCCGGCCGAGCCGGACAGCGACTGGGGCACGGCCAGCTCGCCGAGGCGCGCGACGCCCGCGGCGGCGAACAGGCTCGCGACTACGCTGATCCCGACGGCCGCTTTCGCCGGAGTTGCCATCGGGAGCTCGGAGAGCAGGCTGATCAGCGCGGGGTAGCCGGGGAAGAACGCGTACCCCGTGAACGCGTCCAGGTGGTAGTGCGCGTCGTACAGGCCTGCGGGCAGGCTCTCGTAGCCGTATTGGGCGAGCGAGACGAACCAATGCCCGTCCCATTCAGTCAGCCTGCTCACAAGCGACCATCCCCGGAGCGAGGCGACCCGGGCCATCAGGAGCATCCCCACCGCTCTGGCCACGAAGAACAGCAGCACCGGCGCCGCCCAGCGCGGGAGCCTGCGCCGGGACTTCGCCCCTTCGCCCGACACAGCGACGACCTCGTCCTCGCTCCGGTGAGCTTCCAGTGTTAGTGTCACGCACTGCATGGTAAAGGAGGTACGGACGTGGCCCTCGTGGTCCAGAAGCGCGGCGGCTCCCCCGCTGCCGCCGCCGAGCACATCCGACCCGTCTCCCGACTGCGCCATGCGGCCACCGAACGAGCGGGCAACGCTAGCCTATGCGCAGCGATAGGGCACGCCCGAGCAAGCAGAAACGGAACATGGCACTCATAGTCCAGAAGTACGGCGGTTCCTCCGTGGCGACCGCCGAGCACATCCGCCGCGTCGCCGAGCGCATCGTCGCGACGAAACGAGCGGGCAACGACGTCGTTGTCGTCGTCTCCGCCATGGGCGACACGACCGACGAGCTCCTCGACCTCGCCAAGCAGGTCTGCCCCGTGCCGCCGCCGCGCGAGCTCGACATGCTCCTGACGGCGGGCGAGCGGATCTCCAACGCGCTCGTCGCGATGGCGATCCACTCCCTCGGCGCGGACGCGCGGTCCTTCTCCGGCTCGCAAGCAGGCGTGATCACGACCAGCTCCCACGGCAACGCGAAGATCATCGACGTCACCCCGAGCCGGGTGCAGGCCGCGCTCGCCGAGGGCAGCATCGTCATCGTCGCCGGGTTCCAGGGCGTGAGCCAGGACAGCAAAGACGTCACCACCCTCGGCAGGGGCGGCTCGGACACCACCGCCGTGGCGCTCGCCGCCGCGCTGGACGCCGATGTCTGCGAGATCTACACCGACGTGGAAGGCGTGTTCACCGCCGACCCGCGCATCGTGCGCAACGCGCGCCGCCTCGAGTCGCTCTCGTTCGAGGAAATGCTCGAGCTCGCCGCGTGCGGGGCGAAAGTGCTCATGTTGCGGTGCGTGGAGTACGCCCGCCGATACAACGTGCCCATCCGGGTCCGTTCCTCGTTCTCGCATCACGAGGGCACCATCATTCAAGGATCGATGGAGGACATTCCTGTGGAAGAAGCCCTGCTCAGCGGCGTGGCCCATGACCGAAGCGAAGCGAAGGTGACCGTGGTGGGCTTGCCCGACGAGCCCGGTTACGCCGCTCGGGTCTTCCGGGCCGTCGCGGACGCCGAGATCAATATCGACATGGTGCTGCAAAACGTCTCGAAGGTGGAGACCGGCAAGACCGACATCACCTTCACGCTGCCGCGCGAGCTCGGCCCGACCGCCGTGGAGAAGCTCTCCAGCCTGCAACAGGAAATCGGCTTCAGCCAGCTGCTCTACGACGACCACATCGGCAAGGTCTCGCTCGTCGGCGCGGGTATGCGCAGCCATCCCGGTGTGACCGCGACGTTCTGCGAAGCGCTCGCCCAAGCCGGGGTGAACATCGAGCTGATCTCGACCTCTGAGATCAGGATCTCCGTGCTCTGCCGGGATTGGGAGCTCGACACCGCCGTCGGCGCGCTGCACGAGGCGTTCGGCCTCGGCGGGGACGAAGAGGCGGTCGTCTACGGCGGCACCGGGCGTTAAAGCCTGTCGGGCGTCCGGCGTGCCGAACCACGTCGGATGTGCGGCGCGCGCTGAGCGCAATGGCCCGCTCCGGCGCTGCCCCCAGGTCTGGGGCCTGCCGCCGCGAGCTCGGTAACGAAAAATTTACGTCGTTCGGCGCGCGCGGCGACAAAATTCCGTTTAAGCTCAGTTCCCAACATGATTGGGTTCAGAAAATCGACACTTGCCTGTGTCGTCGCCGCGAGCGCGGCCGCCGCTTGCGTCGTCGCCGCCGACAAACTGCCCGCAGACGCGGCAGCGCGGACCGTGGCAACGCCACTCGCCTCCTCGGCGGAGCCGAACGAACCCGCCACCCCCGGCCAGGACCGGTTCGTCCGCGCCAACCTCTGGGCCGCCGACGGCCCGAACGCCGAGGACGTCCGCCAAAGCAAGATCGGCGACTGCTACTTCGACGCGGCGATGGCCGCGGTCGCGCACACCCAGCCCGCGCGGATCATGCGGGCCATCGAATTCGACCCGAGCACCGGCAACTTCCTCGTGCACATCCATAACTACGCCGAGGGCCGCGATTATATTCCCGGCACGCACGGCGACGGGCGCCCTTGGCCTTCCGGCGTCGCGGTGGTCCCCGCATCCGTCGTCGTCACCCAGCAGGACGTCAAGAACGACATCCTGGCAGGCGGCGCGAGCGGCCTCGACGACGGGGCTCCGGGCTACATCTGGCCCGCCGTCATGGAGGCCGCCTACGCGAAAATGATCTTCGGGGAGTACCCGAGCCATCCCGAGGCGGACGGCGCGGCGAACGCGGTCGAAGCCGGGCTGTGGATCGCCGAGGCGAGAAACCCGGCGAACCCGCTCTGGTCGGGCGGCGACCTCGACCAGGGCATGGCCTCCGTCACCGGGGAGACCGGCACGTACACCCCCGCCGAGGCGGCGAGCTACGACACGATCTCCGCCGCGCTCGCGGAGGGGCGGCCGGTCACCATGGGGACGACCCCGTCGAGCCTGCGGTTCCGAGACCGGCTCGTGCTCAACCACCAGTACACCGTCATCGCCATCGAGAAAGACGCGGGCGGGGCGGCCAAGCTCACCGTGCGCAATCCTTGGGGGTCGAACGACGGAGTGCCCGACGTGCAGGACTCGACGACCGGGGCAGTCGTCATCGACCTGCAGCAGGCGCTCGCCCACAAGGTCATCGGCAGCTTCGACATCGGCCCCGCGCCAAAGCTATAGCCCACACGCCGAGGCGGCGGAGCAGCCGGCCCGGCCACGACTCGTTCAGGAGGAGGAACGATGAGCGCTACCCCCTTGCGGGTGAACCCCGAGCAACTCGCCTCGGCCGCGAAGGCACTGGAGCACGCCCATTCGGAAGCGCAGGCCCTGCTCGCGAGCACGCTCAACGCGGCGGCGGCGGCCTCCCCCGCGATCCGGGGCGTCGCCGCGAGCGCATGGGCGGACTTGCTCCAGGACTGGCAGCACCAAGCGGCGGCGCATCGGGAGCAGGGCGACCACCTCACAGACGGCCTCGGCGAGGCGGCCCAAACCTACACCGCCGCCGACAGCATGCAGGCCCAAGCGCTCGCCGACACGGCGATCCCGCCCGTCTTGCCCCAGCCGAGCCTCCCGAACGCCGACGACATCCTCGCCACCCAGACCTCGCGAAACCCCGACATCAAAGTCGGGACCGCCGCCGCCACCGGCTCGGGCATCGCGGGCGGCGTGCCCGCCACCAAGGGCCAAGGCTCCTTCACCGGCGACAACCTCTGGGCCGCCGCAGGCCCGAACGCCAACGACGTGCACCAGTCCGGCATCGGGGACTGCTACTTCGACGCCTCCATGGCGGCGGTCGCCTACGCGCAGCCCGACCTCATCAAGAAAAACATCAGCTACGACCCGAAGACCGGGAACTTCACCGTCCAGGTCTACGACTACCCCGACGGGCGGAACTGGACCGGCGCCCAGCACGGCGACGCCAACCCGTGGCCGACCACCAACCAGCACATCACCCCGAAAGTCGTCACCGTCACCCAGGACGACATCAGGCAGAACCTCGCGGCCACCGGCGCGAGCGGCCTCGACGACAGCTACACCGGCAACAAGGGGTACATCTGGCCCGCCGTGATGGAAAGCGCGGTCGCCAAGATGACGGAGGACGACTACGGCTCCCGGCCCGACCCGCACCACCCCGGCTCCACCTACGACTCGTGGTACCACACCACGAACCCGGTCGGCGCGGGCATGCACATCATGCAGGACGGGTCCTCCGACCAGGGCATGGCAGTCGTCAGCGGCCACACCGGCACATACGCGGCCCCGTCGCTGGGCAGCTACGACGCGATCGCGGCCGCCCTCGCCAACCACCAGCCGGTCACGATGGGCACCACCGCAGCTCCTGGCGGGGACCGCGAGTTCCAGGACAAGCTGGCGCACGACCACGAGTACACCGTCGAGGGCATCTCGAAGGACGCGAACGGCAACGTCGCGCTCACCGTCCGCAACCCGTGGGGCACGAACTCCGGCATCCCCGGCACGCAAGGCACCACGAACGGCGTCGTCACCGTCGACATGGCGACGGTCGTGGACGACGGGGTGATCGGGAACTTCGACCTCGGCCCCACTGCCTCGGACATGGGCCTGCAGTAGCGCCGCCGCCCTCGCCCGGCCTCAGTGCGCCAGGATCAGCGTGCCAGCTGGTGCGTCTGTTTCGGGCGCACTGCGGGGACGACCGCGCCGACGAGGCCCCGGAGGACGCCGAGGACGACGTTCACGAAGTCGAAGTAGTCGCGCCAGACGGTGATCTTCCCGTCCTTGACCTCGAACCGGCCGAGCACCCAGAACTGGGAGTGCACCGGGCCGATCTTCAAGGTGTCCAGCCGTTCGGTCAGCACCACGCCGCCGTCCTGCGCGATGTTGAGGACGACCACGTCGAACCCGGCAGAGGACAATTGGTAGAACCGCCGGATCGCCGACGAGAACGCCTTCTTGCCCCGAATCCGCGAGGCGGAGACGTTGACGTAGTCGATCCGCTCGTCGACCAGGTCGACGGTGGCCTGAAGGTCGAAGTCGTGGAGGGCTTGGAGGAAGTCGAGCACGACCTCCTTCGATTCGGTGCGCGGGGAAACATGGGAAGTGGAGAGAGCCATGTCACTATGCTATGCCGAAGCCGCCGCCGAGGATAGGGTTCTGCGGTAGGAGATTCGAGAGATACCGTGGTATCGGGTCCGCGCGCTCGCCACGCGGAAAGAGCTGCCCCGTTTTCGCGGAACGACCGAGCAGCCCACCCGAGCTCGTCGAATACGAAAACTACGTCTGAACTGCCCATATCGTGACGACCGGGCCAAACATCTCTTCGCGCCGACCCCTCCGACCGGAGGGGGGAAGAATCCGAACTCGTCGTCGAACGAAATTTCTCCGAAAATATCGCCGTACAGCACGATCACGCGAGACGCAACACCTTTACCTCAAACTTAAGGATCTTGCAGATATCAAATTTTTTCAGCTCGTCCAGGTATTTTGGACTTCCAAAATTTCTTCCAGAAATACTGCTCCAAGCGAATCCGGGCAGAAACAGCGCACGGATCCTTCTTCGCAATCAGACAACCCTTCTCGTACGTGGCGCCCGGGAATTCTCGCGGCAAGGATCCGACGATTCCTGTTCGCTCCATCCAGTTCCAGCTCTCCTCATGCGCAAACGACTAAAACCCATCACCTGGAATCAACTATTCTCCAAAATGCCGTTCGCTATAGTATTAGAAATCAAATAGTACGGCATGCGAGACGCCGCCCCCTTGCGCAGATCCCAAGATGAGGATATATGGCAATACGCGCATCACATAACCGCGTATTGACAAGAAGGGGGATCGGAATCTAACCTTCCCCCAAGGGCCGTTAACGCAACTGAGAGTTGCCGTTAACGCAACTCCGTTCCCTGGCCGAACCCTCTTTCCCCGACACCTCCCCATGTGACTTCACAACAAAGGAGTTCGATGCTCACCGACCGCCAGTACACTATACTAGCCGCCATTTCCGAGGGGTTCTCTATTTCCGAAGCTGCGACACGGCTCGGAGTGACCGCTTCAGCGCTGTCCCAGCAAATCGCAAAGCTCAACACGAAGACGGGCTTCAGCAGCATAGATAAATCTCAGGGGCATATAGCGCTCAGCCCCGAAGGGGAATGCCTGCTCCGCTTAGAGCAAACATTGCGCGCGCAAGGCGAGGCGGGAATCCTCGCGCTGAAGCGAATGGCGAACAATAATGACCGCGCGCTGAAACGCATTTCCCTGGCGACGCATTACTCTATCGCGAACGAGCTGTTGGTCAATTTTGTCATGAAAACTTGCCCCGCGTATCAAATAATAATAAAACACCTCTCCAATTCTGGAGATATTCAAGAAGAACTCTCCCGAGGAGAAGTGGATCTCGTGGTCGGCATCACACCGGCTTTGTTCCAGTCCAACCTTTACACCCGGATCCCGCTCGGGGTCGAACGCTTTCGCTACTACACCCCCGGAGAGCGAGAAGAGCACCTCCCGATCGAGGAGACTCGTTTGATCAGCTACGAGAACGAAGAATGCCACGGGCTTGCGCTCATGGAGCAAGCGCTGCGCAAAGCGTCTGGCCAGAGAGCGGAGGTGGCCGTCCGGGTGCCCCACTACAGTATCGCGATCCGGCTCGTGAGCAGGATGCCCGGCCATAGCGCGTTTTTGCCGACGTACTCGGAGCCGGGCGCTTTCGGGCTCCGCCCCTTGCGAACATCCCCAGTGGTCGTCAGGGAGATCTCGTTGTTCTACCGCAACGAGGCCCTCCGGCAGTCTAGCGAGTTTCTGAAAATAGTCAGTTTCGCCGCGCACACAGTGCGGAACCAACTCAGGGACACTCTCGCCAAGGAGCCCCAAAGGCCGGGAAACACAAAAACCAATCAAGAGCGCGTCTTCCAGTATCGCGTATAGATATCCCGCCCGGAGCGCGCCCGGATGGCAGCCCCTCCCCGTCGGCGGCGAGCCCCGATACAACACAGCTGCCCTTAGCGCGGAAGCGCAGGCTAACGCCCCGCGTAGCTTCGCCTGCAACCGTTGTCGCCCAGCGCGAAGCCTGTTTGACTGCGTGGGCGATGTTTTGAGACCACGCTGGCGATGCTCCCACGATCTCGATCAAACCCTCACCGCGATGAAAGGCAAGGTCCCTCATGGGCAACACTGCTCGCGCATACAACTCTGCGGGGCCCTCGCAGCAGCTCAGCTTGTCCTCAGAAGCGCTCGCAACGGTCCGGCGCGCGCACGAGAGCTATCTCGTCGATCTCGTGACAGCCGCGCAATTCGCACGACGGATGCGAAACCTCGCCCAGCTCCAAGGAGCATTCGGAGGCGGCGAGGATGGCGCGACAGCCCAGCGGAACGTGCAGTGTTCCATCGAATCCCTGGAAAAATTTATTGACTCCCAACAGGAAAAAGTAGAATCGCTTTGGGAAGAATGCCGCTCTTGGAGCATGGCTATTCAACGAACCGATGAAGAATCCGGACAAGACATCCGAAACATCGCGCGAGGTGGAGGCATCTAGAATGGGCCGCAACTACGCGCAAGAAACGGACGCCGAAGTCCTGATAGACATCGCAATCCCCCTCAACGCGCGAGCGGCGCACGAGCTGTCGGAAGGGTACGACAGGGTGAGCAGTCTGCTCATGCAAGCAGACGCTTTCCTCAATGCGTTGTCTTCTGTTGTCTCAGATCAACTGTCCGAGCGCTTCGCGGAGGTTTTTTGTGACAAAGCGCGTGCGACTATCATCGGCCCGGCGATGTCGAACGCGGAGAAATGCTCCTATGACAGCGAGAAGCTCGGCAGGTTCGCAAGCCAAGCGCCGTACGCGCGAGATGCCGCCGAGCACACGAAAAGCGTGTACAGCACTTTCACCGGGGCCTCCCCCCGAACAGGCGCCGCGCAACCAAGTCCCGCTGTGCTGATCGCCGCCCTCCGCCAGCTACAACGAAGTTTGCAAGCCCTCTACGGCGATCCGGCGACGGACCCGCTCAACCTCGCCTCGGACTACCAATCCGAAAGCGGCCACACCACGGTCTCGCCACCGAGAGCATCGACACCCCCCGAGGGAGAGCCTTCGCCAAGCCCAAACAGTCCCTTGGGACCGCAATACGGACAACCCCAATCCAGCTCTCTCCCCTTGACGGACAACACAGATGGGACGCCGTCCGCCTCCACGCAGAGTTCGTGGGACGGCCCGTACTCCGGATACACCGGAGCATCCGACGGCGTGTCCACCGCCCTTGAGGGACTCTCGTCTTTGCTCGAAGGTATCGGATCCATTATCTCGAACGTGGGCGAGAGCATCTCGAGCGTGATCAGCTCCGTCTCCACCGGGGTGGGACAAACCGCTCAATCCGGCACCAGCCAAAGCACCGAAGCGGCTGCCGATCAGGACTGGCCCGAAGACGACGGACAAACCGTTGCGGACCTACCTGATCAATATGCCCAACAGCCCGACGATGAGGCGGCAACAACTTTTGCGACATCGGCAGCTCTTGACTCGTTTCCGGCCGCACAGACCGACGGCGGCCCCGGTGTGGACGCGCGCTTGGCGTCCGAGCCTGCTCCAATGGGCTGGAGCTTGCCCGAGCCCCGCCATGCCGTTTCTGACGACCTATCGTCGCGGAGAGCCGACGGCAACGGAGCGACCACTCCCATGGCGGGCCCGATCCCGATCACAGCCCGAAGCGGAGACGGCGGCACTGCGAGACGGACGCCGAGCTATCTCATCGACAACACGCAGACGGACCACCTGATCGGGAGCCTGCCCGTCGTCCCTTTGAGCGTTCTAGAGGATCCGTCGACAGGCTTGTGGGAAGCATCGTCCCCCGGAATCGCCAACCACGCCCAACCCATGCCGCCAGGAAGCCCGCTCTAGCTCGTCTCGCAATCCGGCCAATCGAAGAGAAGCCGAACATCCGCAGGCCGACGCGCAAGCCGCACCATCGCCGCCTCATCCATCCGCATCCCCGGCCCCTCAGCACACCGGCAGATCTGCATACGAAACACCCGAACCAAGGAGCTAGACAGAATGACTTCTCACAACACTGGCAACACAGATCGAGCGGCGAGCGCACTGCTAGGTTTTCGAGTGGTCACACGCTCGGAGTGGGCCGCAGACGAGTCGATCATGACTTGGGAGCCCCAGTTCGCCCCCGTGCAAGCGATCACCGTCCACCACACCGGCGAGCTGTTCGGCGACAACGCCACCGCCGAAGCCGTGCGCGATATCTACCGCTTCCACGCGCTCCCTCCGGAACAGTACCCCGCCCATGGCCGCATCCCCGCTGGGCGCGGCTGGGGCGATATCGGCTACCAGCTGCTCATCGGGCCCGACGGCGCGGTCTACGCGGGCCGGGCCACCGGCGCCGACGCGTCCCCCGTCTTCCAGCCCGGCACCACGCCCGCCCCCGCGGTCCCAGTCGTCACCGCCGGACACGTCTACAACTACAATCCGGGCAATATCGGCATCTGCCTGCTGGGCAACTTCGAGACCAGCTCACCGACACCAGCCGCTGTCAATGCGCTTACGACCGTGCTCGCCAGCCTCACCAAAAAACTAGCTCTCGACCCCCTCGGAGACATCCACTACTCCTCTCCCATCAGCTCTCGCACCGCCGACCTGCCTGTCATCTCTGGGCATCGCGACTGGCCCCGCGACAGCGACACACCAGCCACCGAGTGCCCCGGCACGTGGCTCGAAGCGAGACTGCCCCTCGTCCGGCAAACAGTCGCCGCAATCAACCGCTGCGAGAACGCATAGCTCGAAGCGCGCCACTCGCCCCGCACGGAGAAAACCATTCGCGCACAAGCCGGGAGCCGAAGCCTCGGCTTCATAGTTTTTTAGTATCGTGCTCAAACGTTCCGATAGCAGGCGCATATAGATATATTCCTTATGGGAAGCGCACCTCGGTCGAGCCGCTACCTCTCATATTGCTCGCTCCAGCTCACAGCGCAGGGCCTGCGATACATTCGACAGATTCATCGAAGAACATAGGAGATCACTATGAAAAACCTTCTATTCGCCCCCTTGGCTCTCATCATTGCAGGCGCGCTCGCGCCAGAAGCTTTCGCAAAAGAGCCAGATGCCAGCCCGTATCCCCCGACCTTCAAGACGAAGCAAGCGTGCGAGCAGTGGCTGAAAAGTACGGCTAACAATCCCCAAAAGAGCCCTATCTTCACAAGGTGCACAAGCTCAGCCCCCGGCACGTGGGTCGTTGGATAACGCCAACGCCCGTCATCTCCGTGTCGGAAACTGGACCGAAACTCCTGTGCGCGGCGGCCTCGTTGACTCTGAAATCTTTCGCGATCTGCGTCAACGGGGCCAATCCCTTGCGGGCGACGGCGACGACATCATGACGGAACTCTGCAGGATACGGCTTGAGCACCAGGTCGTCTTTCCAGCAAGGAACAAATCCTCATAGATCAGATGGAAACCCAACCCTCGGCAACCCCGGTCGCAACGAGTGAGACAGCGCGCATCTGCCTCCATGTGCTTAATAGTTTTTTAGCATCGGATTAAGGCGTTTCCAGGGTGAAGCGACACAGATATTGTTTTTGTGGAAGCATCCCAGCCGGGATGTGGACTTTAATATTTCATGGAAGGCGAGGAAATGCGTGTTTTCAGTAAATACGCGGTAGCGAAGACCGCTGCCGCGATCGCGATTGGGGCCGGAGCCATCGGCGGCGGGCCCATCGCGAACGCCGACGTTCCAGAGGGGAGCAGCGCAAAGATCATCGACGGCGTGGGCAAACTACCCTGCGACAGCGTGATCTACCCGGTGCTGGAGTCGAAGAACCCGTACACCGAACCCGCGGGAACCAAGCAAACCCTTCCGGTCAACATTGAGTCCACGCTGAAAGTCTCGAACGCGAAGACGACAACGAATCAGGTCCAAGTTGTCAAGATGACAGGTGTGCAGTTCACCCTCGAATGGGCGCCCAAGTTCGCCGACTCGGCGGCAGGCAAGGCCGGACTCACCTATACCCACCAGACGACGACCACATACACCGACGGATCCAGCGTGTCGTTCTCGCAGGAGAACACCATCAAGATCAAGCCGAAGGCGAGCGGGCTCACCGCCACGCCCGTGTACCAGAAGATGCAAGGTTGGGGTGCTCAGTACCGATGCAAGACCGGCTCGTCCAACAAGGAGCGCATCGGCGACGCCAAAAACGTGAAGGTCGATCTTGTGCTCTCGTCCGGTTGGCAGATCGAGAAGGACGGCAAGCCTGCCTCCAGCGGAGACTACAGCAGCCGATGAAAACGACCACGCTCCGTCGCGCCGCAACCTTCGGCGCTCTGCTCTGCATCACCGCTCTCGGACCGAACCTTCCCGCGGCTCACGCCGAGGACCAAGGGGTGACACTCGTGGTTTCGAGCAAGGCAGTCATTTCAAAGCGAGACAAGATCGACATGGCCACCTACCAAGAGGTCTACAACGTGCATGACAAGTTCGACTACGAATTGCCTCGGGCCTGCACGGTGAAATACTCGACCCCGCCGAAGCATGCAGAACCTCTGCCTGGCCCCGATGCTAATTGGATTAGCGTCCAGTGTCCTCCGAACTACGGGTTCAAGACGTTCGACGTGGACTACAAGTGGAGCTATGACCCGCAGAACGGGAAAGGGGTCATCTCGAAGGCGGTTACCGCGAACTTCCCGGCAGACGGAATGCCCCACAAAAAGCCGGTCCAGTTTCAGCCTATGCACCCAGGACCCAGTGGGTCCCTCGGCCTGCACGCGAAGCTGATAGTGACGCCGATCATCAACCGCTGACATCCATCTCTCGCCGAAAGCCGAGCAAGGGCCCGATGCAGCCTCATGCCCTTGCTGGCGCCTCCGGTCGACACCGCGCCGCAGAGCGGCTTGGTGCCCCCGGTCTGAAAAAATACCGAACGGCGACTGCAAAAACAGCACCGGGAAAGTGTTCCAGCGGTAGCTTGCCGGGCGCGTCAGGAATTTTGCGTCGTCAGCTCGGCGTGACACTCCAGGCTGTCTCATGAATAAAAAGCGCCCGCATGCCGCGCCAATACAGGATGATAATGAATCTCGCAGGACAGAAGTGTTTCACGCATATCTGGAGCGCCAGCTTCGCCACATGTTAGTTTTAGATAAATATCAGATTGGCTATTGCGTTTTTCGCCGAGATACATTGTAATCTCATATGGAGCAATACTAGCGCTCGATCCATATGGTCAGTGCTCTAATTTTACCCGTATTTGTGATGAATACACTATCCTCATCCAATCATCAGAAGGATCGTCGCGCCTTGCCCAAGGCGAGTCTCCGAATCTGTAACTGCAGTAAGGGAAGCATTTATACCATGGTTAAATTTAACAGCCTCAAAATTGTCAACATGAGCATCGCGGCAGCAGCGCTCTCGCTATCGCTCGCGCCGTACGCGCTGGCGGACCCCGATCCTCGATCTCCGAAACCTCCTGTCGAACATGGCGCGGGCGACCCCGGCGCGGGGGAAGGCGCGGCCGCGCTTGGCGAATACATTTCTTCCCATTGCTACGAGATCATCCACGGCGGAAAGGCAGTCACCGACGCGGTAGCCAAGCAGTTTGGAGTGAAGCCCGATCTCGTCACTTCGATGCAAAAACGCTCCTGCGTGCATCCGAACTCTAAGTAATAAATAACGAGCGCGAACAGTGCCCGGCGGAGCCGTGCCCCCTCGCCCAGCTCCGCCAGGCACTGTTCGCGCCCCGAAAGACGATCGACACTGATGCACAAAGATCCGAAACCACCCGCCTGCCCGCGTCTGCGATAGCTTCGCCCGAAAACCAAAAACGACTGAAGCCTGCCGCAAGGGCAGCCATTGCCGCACGCATCCTCGCCACTGCCCGCTGGCGCCTCGATTCAACCTCAGCGATGGAGGGCTAGATAGTAGGAGTGAACAAAACCATCAACGGCCTCGGCGAGACTGCTCGCGCAATCCTCCCAGGATGAATCTTCTTCTGCATCGCCCCTTGCCATGATGCTGAACCATGCGTCGCCATCCTGACATTTCTCCCTGATCAAGATCTCGCTGATGCCGTTGATCTTCGCAAAGACCGCGAGGAAGGCCCGCAGCTGTTCATCGGTCAGTTCATTGGGGGGTGTAATTCGTTCCACACCGGGATTGCTCACGACAGTTCCCGACATTGGAGCTTTTCGAGCCGGTCTTGTGTCACCCGAACACGCATACGCCCCCCCTAAAACCTTCTCGCAGTTGCGCGCCCGGCTCGAGGAAGACTCCATTGTCATTGCCCATTCCTCGATGCTACCGGGCGCCACCAGCCGCGTCGAGTCCAGCGTTCTCAGAGTCCATACGGTCGGGTCGCGCTTGTCCAGCGCTACGGGCGCCGAAGCAGCGCCGCCTGACCTGGACACGCCAAAGCCGAGCCGGGCGCCTCAAGGGCATGCAACCGCCTGAGGACTGGAAGCGGACACGCCACCGCAGGCCGGTGGAACTATCAGCTGCCTTCCGTCCAGTCCCTCGCTGCGGTTCTGCGGTATGAGAGATCGCCCGCCCGCCGCGCGGAATATATCCGCTTCCGCCATCGCTTAAACTGGAACAATGAGCGTACGAGTCGGAGTTGTCGGAGCGACCGGTCAGGTCGGCGAGCTGATGCGGGCGATCCTCGCCGAGCGCGGTTTCCCGATCAAGGAGCTGCGCTTCTTCGCGTCGGCCCGCTCCGCCGGGAAGAAGCTCGACTTCGAGGGCCAGTCGATCACTGTGGAGGACGTGGCAGAGGCCGATGTGAGCGGCCTCGACATCGCGCTCTTCTCCGCAGGCGCCACCACGTCGCGGACGCAGGCCCCGCGTTTCGCCGAGGCGGGAGCCGTGGTGGTCGACAACTCCTCCGCCTGGCGGTCGCACCCCCAGGTGCCGCTCGTGGTGAGCGAAGTGAACCCCGGAGACATCGCGAACCGCCCGCTCGGCATCATCGCGAACCCGAACTGCACCACCATGGCCGCGATGCCCGCGCTCAAGCCGCTGCACGACGCGGCGGGGCTGGCCCGGCTCACCATCTCCACGTATCAAGCGGTCTCCGGGGCCGGGGTCGCCGGAGTCGCGGAGCTCGCCGCGCAGCTCCGCGCGGCGGCGGACGGGCTTGAGGCGCTGGTCCGCGACGGGAGCGCGATCGCATTCCCGCCGCATTCGGTCTTCCCCGCCACCATCGCGCTCAACGTCGTCCCCGAGGCGGGCTCGTACGTGGACGACGGCTCCGGGGACACGGTCGAGGACCGCAAGCTGCGGGACGAGAGCCGCAAGATCCTGGGCATCCCCGCGCTCAAGGTCTCGGGCACCTGTGTCCGCGTGCCGGTCTTCACCGGGCACTCCTTGTCGATCAACGCGGAGTTCGAGCGGCCCATCACCCCCGACCAGGCCCGCGAGGTCCTCGCCGCAGCGCCTGGCGTCGCGCTGTCGGACCTGCCGACCCCGCTCGCGGCCGCAGGCACGGACCCCTCGCTTGTCGGCCGGATCCGCCAGGACCCGACCGTGGACGGCGGGCGGGGCCTGTCGCTCTTCGTCGTCGGCGACAACCTGCGCAAGGGCGCGGCCCTGAACACCGTGCAGATCGCGGAGCTGCTCGCGGCGCAGGCCTGAGCCTTCCGCCGCCGCGTTCGGCGTGCTAGATTCCTCGAATGAGCATTCCTCGGGGGAAATTTTCCGCTTTCGCGAGAAGCAGTCGTCCCCGCAGAAAACCTGCTGTGCCCGCGCTGCTCGGCGCGGTGCTCGTCGCACTCCTCGCAGGCTGCAACAGCGCGGGCGTGCAACACGACTCGGTGGCGTTCAGCATGAAAGACTCTCCCGCGCCCGCAGGCGCAGGGGAGATCGCCAAACGAGACATCGTCACGACGGGCTCCATCGAGATCGTCGCGTCCGACCCGGCGCAGGCCGCGAACGCCGCGAGCCTGATCACGACCGGCACGGGCGGGCACGTCGACTCCCGCTCCGAGCACATCGAAGGCAGGACGGGCAAACCTTTCGACGAGCTTGTGCTGCGCATCCCGTCCGACAAGCTCGACCCCGCGCTCGGCGAGATCAAGAAACTGGGCTCGGTCGTCAGGTTCTCGATCAAGAACGACGACGTCACCGCCAAACGCGTCGACCTTGACGCGCGGATCGCCGCGTTGCAGACCTCGGTCGACCGGCTTCTGGGCATCATGCGCGAGTCGAAGACCGCGGCGGACCTCCTCAGCGCCGAGACGACGCTGTCGCAACGGCAGTCCGAGCTGGACGGCCTGCGCGCCCAGCGCGCGCAGCTCGGCGACCAGATCAGTCTCGCCACCATCGATGTGAGCATCTCCGCCACCCCGCCGCCGTCCGCGCCGAGGGAGTACCAAGGATTCTTCGGCTCGGTCCGGCACGGCTGGGACGCGCTGAAGTCCTTCGGCTCCGTCCTCGGCCTCACGATCGGCTTCCTGCTGCCGTGGCTGTCTGGGCCTGTCTTGATCGGCGCCGCCGTCTATCTGCTCCGTCGCCGGAGCCGGGCGGGGGCGCAGGAGCCCGAGGAATCTGCCCCGCCGACGGCGCCGTAGCCGCCCGAGCTCGCGCGCCGAGGCCGATCCATCACCAGAAGCCCTGGTCCATGGCCTCGTCGTACGGCAGGCCGTGCTGCTCTAGTTTGCCCCGCCGGTTCATCGGCATCAGGTAGAACGCGAATTGCAACGCCAAACCGAAGATGAGCGCGCTCACCGCGCCGCCGATCCACCACTCCCCAGGCACGAACCAGGCCCCGACGATGAACGGCAGCCACGGCACCAGCGACCGGACGACATGCCGGGGCACCGCGTATTTGCCGGTCAGGTCGTTGAGCACCCACGGCCGCATGGAGTCCGGGAGCCTTCGCCCGAAGCAATAGCCGAGCCATTGCCACGGGGTGGGCCGCCGCCGCTCAGATTTCGCCATCGACACACGCTCCTCGGGGGGCGGTCATACCGCGCCCTTATTCAGGGTACCCCCGCCCAGGCTCGCGCGCTCCACGGTCAACAGGCTCTCCGCGCTGTGCTCGGCATGGTAGGCGACCCCGCCGCCGCGCACGCCGAACAGGCGCTTGCTCCAGATCAGCCACACCACGGCGACGATGTTGACGAGCAATGCGCCGACCTTCAACGGCGTGACCCGCTCGACGAGCTCGTAGATCTCCAGCGGCAGGAACATGCTGGTGGCGACCACCGCGAAATACTCGCCCCAGCGTTTGACCAGCCACAGTCCCACGGCCTCGACGATTTGCAGCAGCGCGTAGACGACCACGGCGGCCCCGATCCAGCGCATCGTCCCGCTCGACAGGTCGAGGACTTTGGAGATGCCGTGCAGGATTTTCGACTTGTCCATGTTCCAGCCGAGCTGGTCGGCGATGGGGCGGAGCAACGGGAGCTCGTCCTCGAACGCCTGCTGCGCTTTCTCCCTGGCGAAGCTCAGGCGGAAGATGGCGTAGGCGACGCCGAGGATCACCACGGCGCGCAGCCCTCGTTCGATCGCGAGGGCGCGCATGATCCACCGGTCCCGCAGCAGTCTGCCCTGCGGCACCTCGGGGGCGTGGTCGGCGGGGCCCGACCGGCGCGGCGCGCCGGGAACGAAGTCGCCGCACCGCAAACAGCGCCACGCCTCGCCGACCGCAGTGGTCGTCACGAGCCGTTCGCGCAGCGCCGTCTCGTCGGGAGCATATGTCTCGTGGCCGTGCAAACCGCAATGCCGTAACGCCCAATCCATGCCGGAAGGATACGCGATCATTGATACATAGGGCTCGAACCTCCCGTGCCGCGTTAAATTGAGAGAACCATTTTCTTGACTTATTCCAGAAACCGATGCATACTCTTCTCATGAGCACGACCCACCCGCCAGCCCGGCAGTCCCTCGTGGACGCGGGGCTGCGGGTGACCGCGCCGAGGGTCGCCGTGCTCGAAACCCTCGCCTCGGCCCCCCACGCCACCGCCGACCAGATCGCCTCGGAAGTCCGCGCCCGCCTCGGGACGGTCTCCACACAGGCGATCTACGACGCGCTGCGCACGTTCGAGGAGAACGGCCTGGTCCGGCGGATCGAGCCCGCGGGCTCCCCCGCGCGCTACGAGACCCGGGCGGGCGACAACCACCATCACCTCGTGTGCCGCAAATGCGGCAAGGTCGCCGATGTCGACTGCGTCGTCGGCCACGCGCCCTGCCTCGAGCCTGCCCACGACGCGGGCTACGTCCTCGACGAGGCCGAGGTGGTCTTCTGGGGCGTGTGCCCCGAGTGCCAGCATGCTGCGGCGCAACAGACCTCTCTCACCTGACACCCACCCCCCACCGAGAGTTAAGGAACAGATCATGGCAGAACAGACCCCGGCCACGACGAACAACTTCGGCATCCCCGTCGCGAGCGACAACGAGTCGCTCAGCGCGGGCACACAAGGCCCGCTGCTGCTGCACGACCACTACCTCCTCGAAAAGCTCGCGCACTTCAACCGCGAGCGCGTCCCCGAGCGCGTGGTGCACGCCAAAGGCGGCGGCGCGTTCGGCGAGCTGGTGGTCACCAACCCCGAGATCGCGAACTACACCAAGGCGGCGCTGTTCCAGCCGGGCAAGCGCACCGAGTCGCTGGTCCGCTTCTCCACCGTCGCGGGCGAGCAGGGCAGCCCCGACACCTGGCGCGACCCGCGCGGGTTCGCGGTGAAGTTCTACACCGAAGAGGGCAACTACGACCTCGTCGGCAACAACACCCCGGTGTTCTTCATCCGAGACGGCATCAAGTTCCCCGACTTCATCCACTCCCAAAAGCGCCTGCCCGGCTCGGGCCTTCGCGACCACAACATGCAGTGGGACTTCTGGACGCTGCGCCCCGAGACCGCCCACCAGGTCGCCTGGCTCATGGGCGACCGGGGCATCCCGAAGAGCTGGCGGCACATGGACGGCTTCGGCTCGCACACCTTCCAGTGGATCAACAAGTCGGGCGAGCGGTTCTGGGTGAAGTACCACTTCAAGACCAACCAGGGCGTCGAGTTCCTCACCCAGGCCGAGGCCGACCACCTCGCGGGCGCGGCCCCCGACTTCCACCGCGCGGACCTGTACGCGGCGATCGAGCGCGGCGAGCACCCGAGCTGGACGCTCAAGGCGCAGATCATGCCGTACGACGACGCGGAGAACTACCGGTTCAACCCGTTCGACCTCACCAAGGTCTGGTCCCAGAAGGACTACCCGCTCGTCGAGATCGGCACGTGGACCCTCAACCGCAACCCGGAGAACTTCTTCGCGCAGATCGAGCAGGCCTCCTTCGACGTGTCCAACGTCGTCCCCGGCATCGGGTTCTCCCCTGACAAGATGCTGCTCAGCCGCGTCTTCGCCTACGCGGACGCGCACCGCTACCGGATCGGCGTGAACTACCACCAGCTCCCGGTGAACGCGCCGAAGTGCCCGGCGCACAGCTACTCCCAGGACGGCGCGGCGGCCTACACGTTCCGAGGCGCCGACCAGCCGGTGTACGCGCCGAACTCGTTCGGCGGCCCGCACGCGGACACCGAGAAATACGGCCAAGAAGGCGGCCTGTGGGAAGGCTTCGAAGACCGCTTCGTCCGGGCGGGCTACGTCCACCACGCCGAGGACGACGACTTCGGCCAGGCCGGGACGTTGGTCCGCGAAGTCCTCGACGACGCCGCGCGCGAGCGGTTGGCGGGCAACATCGTCGGCCACGTCCTCGCGGGTGTCAAGGAGCCGGTGCTCTCCCGAGTCTTCGAGTACTGGCGCAATGTGGACGCCGACCTCGGCAAGAAGGTCGAAGAAGGCGTGCGGGCAGGCCTCGCGGGCTGAGCCCAGCCGCCGTCGCCGAGCACGATGATCTCGGCGGCGGCGGGGCGGCTCACATCTGGAAGATCTCGGCGGGAGCCCCGTACCGGTCGCCCCAGTCCTGCCACGCGACGCCGGTCGGGCCGATGGCGCTGTCCACCAGCGCCCATCGGCCCTCGGCTTTCTGCAGCAGCACCGCGTATTTCCGGGACTTGCCGCCGTTCGCGGCCGCTTCCGCGAAGCGAGTCCCCGCGTAGTCGACAGGCTGGCCGTTCGGCTCCTGGATGTCGCCGTAGACGAACGCCCAGTCGTCGGAGACGTGCAAGCCCTTGAGCGCGAGCTTCGCCAATTTGCCGAGCCCCTCGACGAGCAGGCTCGTGCTGACCGCCAGCGGGTTCAGTGGTCCAGACATCAGTTCCCTCCTTGAGAAATACGCGCGGAAGACATCAGGCGGGCGGCTGCAGGTAGACGATGCTGCCGTACGGGTTCCCGTAGCTGACCTGCTGCGTGCCGTCCGAGTTGATGTTGTTCGAGCCGATCAGCCCGATCTTGCCGCCGGAGTTGCTGGCCACGAGCTCGGTGTGCTCGCTCCCGTTGATGATCGCCACCGCGCCGGGCGAGGGGTTGGTCGTCGTCGTCCACCCCTTCGCCTGCAGCTTCGAGGACAAGTCGGCGACCGAGTTCGTGTGGAAGTCGATCAGGCCCGCTTTCTGCAGCGAGGCGGAGACGAAGTTCGCGCAGCAGATGTCGCTGGAGATGCTCGGGTCCATCGCCAGCTTGCCGCTCTTTTTGAGGTCCTCCGCGTTCTGCCCGAGGTACCCCTTGGCCACGTCGGCGCCGTTGCCCTTGCCGTCGGCGCCGGTCTTGCCGTCTGCCTCGGCCGCCGCCTCGGTCTTGCCGTCTGCGCCCTTGGCCTTGTCCGTGTCCTTGCTCTTCGGCGCGTCGGCGCCGTTCACCTGCTTGAGCTTGTTCGCCGCGTCGTCGTCTTTTTCGCCGTAGTCGACGACCGCTTTGTTGAGCTGTTCCTGGATCTGCTGCTGCGAGGAGGCGCTCGACATCGTCGGGCGCCCGGTGCTTTGCAGCTGCCAGTTGTCGCTCACGGTGTAACCGCTCTGCGCCGCCCGCTGCAGCTGCGTGTTCACCGCGTTCTTCGCCTGGCCCATCGTCTCGGCCACCGAGACGAGCGTCTTCTGCAGGCTTGTGGCGGCTTCGAACGACTTGTCGAACTGGGCGAGCCCGGTCTTCATCGACTCGAGCTCCGCCTCGGCCGCCTTGCCGTGGAACTGGTTCGTCACGGTGTTCTGCGCGGAGACGATGCTGTCGCGGTCTTTCTGCATCGTGCCCACGATGCCGGAGAACGCCTCGGCCTGTTGGAGGAGCGCATTCGTGTTCTGCGCCTCGAATTGGGATTTCGTCGGTTTCATCGCTGTGCTGTCGCCCTTCCGTCTCGTGGTTCCGTCGTGCTCAGTAGCCCTGCGGCCCGTTGTTGGGGTTGGCCTGCGGGATCGAGGACGCGAGGTTGCTGCCGTCCGCCGAGACCCCGTACCTGCTCTGGGCGTAGTTCATCGAAGCCGCGATGTTCGCGACCGGGTCGTAGATGTTGCTGGAGGTGCCCGCCTGGTGGTACGCGGCGAAGGTCGACGGGATGCACTGGGCGAGGCCGCGCGAGCAGTTCGCCGGGTTGCCGTCGCCGACCGCCGCGCCGTTGGCGTTGCTGTCGGAGGTGTTGACCGCGTTGGCGTTGTACGAGGACTCGCGCTGCATCAAGGTCAAATAGCCGTCCGTCCAGCGTTTGCGGGCGGCGGGATCGGTGATGCCCTTCTTGTCGAGCGCCTGGTTGATGTAGTTGCGCATGTCCGCTTCCGAAGTTCCGGCGCTGACCTTGTCGTAGCCGACCTTGCCGACGTCGATCTTGCCTTCTGCGGTCTCCCCCGCGCCGGTCTTTTTCCCGGACTCGGCCCCGGCGCCTTGGTCCCCCTGGCCGTCGGCCTGCTTGATCCCGGCGGCGGCCCGCTCGTCTTGGCCCGTGACAGCGGAGACCGCGTCGAGCAGCTTGCCGCCGACATCGGTCGGCCATTTCGAAGTCGCGTCGAGGGTCGCCTTGAACGCGTCCGCCGCAGTGGGCGCCGCCGCCGCGATCGCGGAGTTCGGCATGCCTTGTGCCACTTCCTCGCCCAATTTCACCTGCTGCTGGATGCTTGCGACATCCGTCCCTATCGAGACGAGCTGCTTCCCGGCGGAGCGCAGCCCCTCGATGTCGTTGATCCCGATGGCCGCATTGCCCTGCGAGGTCGTCGTGCCTCCCACAGTGTTCCCTTCCTCGATGTGCGTTGGTCCGATGTGCGCTCGCGTCGCCCGCTCCCGCCACGGATGAATACAGTCGTATTTGAAATATTCGGCCCTGGAATGCCCGACGGTCAGACGCTCATACGACGCCTCCGGGGCCGACGGCCCGCCCCAGCGCCTCGGCCGTGGCCCGGGGCTCTTCGACGACGCAGTAATGCTCGTAGGCGATCTCCGCCACCTGCTCCTTCGACAAGAACGCGTCGTCGGCGCGGGCCTTGAGCAAGGCCGCGAGCATGGCCGCGACCCGCGCGCGCCAGAACGGGCCCGCGTACGCGAAGGGGTCGCCGATGGTGGCGACCTCGGACCACGTGCCGAGCTCGGCGGCGGGGTCGACCGGCTCGAGCCGCTGGTCCGGGACGCGTTTCGCCTGCGCGCGCTCGGCGAACTCGCGACCGGCCGACTCGACACGGGCTAACGCATCGACAACCCCTCGGCCCGTGCGCAGCGCCTCGAAGCCCGCTTCGAGCTCCGGCTCGGACCGGGCGGCCTCGACGTCGTGGCGGTAGGCGGCCTGCAGCGCGTCCTCGGCGAGCGCGACCGCGACCGCCCAGCGCTGCTGCAGCGGCAGCTGCGCGATCTCCTGGTAGAGCGTTCTGTCCACCGCCTCGATCCGAGCCAGCGAGTAGTCGGAGAGCCCCGCCGCGATGTCGTTGGCCCCGGGCAGCCCCACCACGCCGAGGCGGGCGACCGCCCCGTCCACCTCCTCGCCACGGGGAGCCGTGCTGACCAGCGAGACCAGCCGCATCTCGGGCAGGCTCTTGCGCAGGAGCAAGAAGTGGTCGAGGACGATCCGAGCCGGATTCGCCAGACCGCGCCACGGGAGCCATCCCGCCTGCGGCGCCGCCGGGTCGAAGACAAGCAAGACCCTCGGGTCCCACCGCACCCCCGGCGGCAGATAGCTCATGCCCTCGTTGCTCGTCGCGTAGAACCACTTCTGGCCGCCCGACTCGTACACGCCGACGGCCCAGGCGACCCCGGGGTACGAGCGGCTCTGCCCGACCAGGTCGCGCAGGACCGCGACCGCCCGGGCGGCGGCCTCCACGTCCGTCAGCAGCTCCCCGTCCGTCGAGCCCTCGCTCATCGCGCGCACACGCCCATCGCAGCCGTCCGCACAGGGGCCTCCTCAACCGTCAATTGTCCGCCTCTTCGTCAAAGATAACACACATTGGATTACTCGCAGGTATCTAAAAATGAATGGCCGGTCGAACATGCCCTGTCGAACGGGCGGCGGCCAGGGGCGGGGAGCCGCGCGGAGACCGCCGCCGAGGCGTAATGTGGGCCCCGTCTCTTCGACAGGGGCCCCGCGACGACAGGAAGGCTGCCCATGAGCACGCTGTACACCACAAGCTCCACCGCATCCGGCGGCGGCCGGGACGGCCATGTGAAATCTTCGGACGGCAGGCTCGATCTCGACACCAAGCCCCCGAAGGAGCTCGGCGGGAGCGGCGAGGGGACCAATCCCGAGCAACTGTTCTCCGCAGGCTACGCCGCCTGCTTCCTCGGCGCGCTGCGCCTCGTCGCGAGCCAGAGCCACGTCCAGATCCCGGCCGAGACCGCCGTGACGGCGACCGTCGGCATCGGGAAGGACCAAGACGGCGGCTTCCTCCTCTCCGCCGCGATCGAGGGGCGCCTGCCCGGCCTCGACCAGGCTGTCGCCGACGATCTGGTGGACCAGGCCCACGACGTGTGCCCGTACTCGAACGCGACACGGGGCAATATCGAGGTCGCGCTTTCCGCGCGCGTGTGACCGCCGTCTATAGTCGCGTCATGGCACAAGGCAAAGAGGTCGGCGAGGATTTCCTTCGCAGCGGGACCAAACTCCTCCATCTGATCGTGCGCCTCGGCGCCTCGGCCGACGAGGTCTGGGCAGACCTCTCCTCGCCGACCGGCTTCGACTACGTGCCCGGGCTGCAGGTGCGGTGGACCTCGCCCGAGCCCTTCGGCGTCGGCTCCACCCGCAGCGTCTCCATCGGCGGCGTGGCCAAAGTCGACGAGCGTTATTTCCTCTGGGACAACGCGGCTCGGCGCAAGGCCTTCTACGTCGAGCGCTTCAACCTCCCCGGACTGCGCGCGCTCGCCGAGGACTACCACGTCACGGCGGACGGATCCGGATCCGTGTTCACATGGAAGATCGTGGTCGAGCCGAAGCCCCACTTCAAATTGCTCGGGGTGCTCGCGAGGCCGGTGCTCGGCGCCGCGTTCAAACGGGTCTTCGTCAAGCGCTTCGGAGCGCCCGCGCGCTAGCCCCGCTCACCTCGCCTCCGCGCCGAGATTGGCGACGCGCTCGTCGTACGACTTCCGCGCGGCGGAGTGCGCGGCCGAAGTCATCAGCGTGTCGAGCCTGATGAGCCGGAGCACGGCGTCGACGAATCGCGAGGGCATGGCCCGCATGACGAGCAGGGCGTATCCGAAATATCCGGGGACAGAGACGCGCGGGAGCCGCTCGGCCACGGCCTTCACCACCGCGTCCGCCACCTGGTCGGGGCTGACCGAGCGCAAATACCAATAGTCGCCCACCCCGGAAGTGAGCTCGGTCCGGACGAAACCGGGATGCACCGAGGCGACATGCACGCCCGATCCGCGAAGCTCGCGGCGCAAGGACTCCGTGAACCCGAGCACGAAATGCTTGCCGCCGCAGTAGGTCGCGAGCCGGGACAGCCCCGCCAAGCCCGCGACAGAGGAAATGTTGACCACGGAGCCGGAGCCCTTCGGCAGCATCTTCTTCAGCGCGAGCTGTGTTCCATGGACGACGCCGTTCACATTGACGTCGAGCTGGCGTTTGATGGAGTCGCCCGTCTCGTCCACGAAATCGACGATGGGCATGATCCCGGCATTGTTGACCAGCACATCGAGCCCCCCGTGGGCCTCCTCGACCGAATTGAGGAATTTCTCGAAACCCGAAGGGTCCCGCACGTCGAGCTCCCACGCCGAGCCGCCCGTCCTCGCGGCGACTTGCTCCGCGAGCGCGAGGTCGACATCGCACACCGCAACCTTCGCCCCGGCTCGCGCGAACGCCTCCGCCGTCGCCGCCCCTATGCCCCGGCCACCACCGGTGATCGCCACAACCCTGCCTTCGAGCGTCTGCGCCATTTCCACTCCTTCATCAGCCATATCATGGGTATAACATTGTTACAATAGCACGATCGCCGCTCTTTCTGTGACGCACATCGCACCCGCGCGCGGGCGACAGCCCGAGGACGCTCGCGACAGCCCGGGGCTGGTCGCCCGCCAAGGTAGCCTGGAGCCATGACCGCCCCGAAAGTCGCCGTCGCCGGAGCCACCGGCCTGATCGGAAAACTGCTGATCGCCGAACTCGAAGCGCAAGGAGCCGCCGCCGTCCCCATCGCGCGCTCGCTCGGGGTCGACCTCCTGACCGGAAAAGGGCTGCCCGAGGCGCTTGACGGCACGAGCGCCGTGATCGACGCGAGCAACATCCTCACCCAGAGCAAAGCCGAAGCCGAGTCGTTCTTCTCGACCACCACCGCGAACCTCCTGGCCGCCGAGCAGAACGCGGGCGTCGGGCACCACGTCCTGTTGTCCATCGGCGGCATCCACGACTCCAAGCTCGGCTGGCTCGGCTACTACGCGGGCAAACGGGCACAAGAAGAACTGATCTGCGCGAACGACGTGCCCTACTCGATCCTGCCCTCCGCGCAGTGGTTCGAGTTCGCCGACAACGTGCTGGACGGGTTCGCCAAGGGCCCCTTCGTCCTCGTCCCGACCTGGCAGGTCCGTCCCGTGGCCGCGAAGACGGTGGCGCAGCGGCTCGTGGCCCTCGCACTCGGCGAGCCGCGCGGCCTCGTCCCGCACCTGGTGGGGCCCGAGCCGATGAAGCTGAAGGACCTGGTCCGCGCCACCCTCGACCATCGCGGGCAGAAGAAGACCCTGCTGCCGCTGCCCGTCCCGAAGACCGACGCGCTCCTCGGCGGGGACAACCCCCACATCGCGGGCCCGGCGCTCGCGGAATGGCTCAAGGAGCAGCACTAGCGCCCCTTTTCGCCGAGACTCCTCGCCCCCTCCTCGTTCGCCCCTGGCGAAACCGGGAACATGAGCGCCATCTGCTCAAGTTCTATCTTATTGAGTCAGAAACGCTCAAGAAGAGCGTGGCTCGGGACAGAACGAAGAGGAGAAACCACTATGAGCAACCTGAACGCTTGGACTCGCCGCAACCCCTTTGCGGACTTCGACGCACTGGTCAAGAGCGCTTTCGGCCCGGTCGAGAACTGGCCGGAGGCCACTGCGTTCTCACCTGCCGCCGAGATCGCCCGGGACGGGGACGACGCGCTGGTCCGACTCGATCTGCCTGGGGTGGATGTCGCGAAGGACGTGACGGTGGAGGTCCAGAACGGCCAGCTCGTCGTGCGCGGCGAGCGCAAGCCGGAGACCAACGAGGGGGATGGCGGCCACGTCGTGCGCGAAGTGCGCTACGGAGCCTTCCGACGGACGTTCAAACTGCCCGCCCGCGTGGCGACGGAAGCGATCAGCGCCGACTACGACGCGGGCGTGCTCACGGTCCGGGTGTCCGGCGTGCACAAGGCCGTCGAGCCGCAGCGCATCTCGGTGACCCGAGGCGGAGCCGCCCCCTCGGCGGAAGGGGCGAGCACGGAGCAGGCGAGCACGGAGCAGGCCGCGCCAACGGCGGAGTGAGCCCTCGAAACGATGGGAGCCGCAGGCCTCTGGCCTGCGGCTCCCATCGTTGTCAGGAAGTTGTGCGTTGTCAGGAAGTCTTGCCCACCGACTCGAGGACGATCCGGCCCACTCCCTCGGACCCAGCGGGCAGCGGGTGGTACGGAAGCGCTTGCCCCGGAGCGGGCAGAATCCCCGCGATCCACGCCTGCGAGCCCGCGCAGATGCCGTTGCCGAGGGATTGGGAGTACACGTCCACCAGTTGGGCGCCGCCCTGGGCGGCCGCCGAGGCGAGCTGCGCGTTGAGCCTGCGCTCGATGGTGTCGAGCCACGCGGAGTCCCCGCCGGTGACTGCGCCGAGCTCCCCGCATTTCACGCCGGAGGTGAAGATCCTCGGGTAGTTGACCATCAGTATTTTCGCCTTCGGGGCGCGCTGGTGGATCGCCTGGAAGATTTGGACGAGGCTGGCCCGCACCGCGTCGAGGTCGTCCTGCATGCCCTGGGCCGAGAGCACCGGGCGCTGCTCGCCGCCATGGTCCGCGCAGGGCGTGCCGATGCCGAGCGCGTCGGTGAGGCCGAGCGCGTTGCAGACCAGCACCGCGTCGAGGAACAGGCCCCCGTCGTCCCCGCCCGCCGTGAGCGTGACCAGATCCGTGTCCGAGGTGACCGCGTCGAGCTGCGTGTTCAGCACGTCCGTCGTGCTCGCTCCCGAGCAGGAGACGTCGACGTACGAGTCGTCGTCCCGGCTGGCCCCGAGGCCGTCCGCCACGACCGCCGGGTAGTTGTGCGCGGACCGGTTGCACGGCCCGACGTCCACGAACGGGCCTTGGCCCGCCGCAGAGGCGTAGGAGTCGCCGAGCGCCACGTATTTATGGACGCGCGGGGCCGCCGACGCGGGGCTGAGCGACAACGACGAGACAACCAGCGCCGCGCACGTGGCGACCGGCATGGCGCGTCGGATCTTCGACAGGAAACGCATGAGGACTGAGCCTAGTCAATGAACCTGTCAACATGCTGCTCCGCGACAGTGTGATTGATCTCTCGCGGAGGCGGCCGCCCTAGGCCGACGGAGGGTCGACGGGCTAGGCGGATGAGATGCAAGGCGGCAGGCGACGACGCGTACGGACACGGCGAGGAACGAGCGATAGTACGCGAGGAGCCGACAACGCAGCAGATCGCCGTCCTAGGCCGACGGAGGGTCGGCGGGGAGGACGTGGTGGCCCTTCTTGTCGCACGAGAGGGCCAGCGAGCTGATGTAGCGCACTTCCCCGTCGGGCCCGGGCAACGCCGACGCGATCATGTCGGGGCGCTCGAACTCCATTTCCGTGACGTGGCAGTAGAGCAAGTCCCCGGAGGGGTTGCCGTGCTCGTCGAACATGGGCAGGTCGATGCCGTCGTGCTCGCGGCGCAGGTAGTGGCGCCCGCCCGTGGCGAGGGCGATAACCGGCGGCAGCACCAGCGCGAGGGCCGCGGCGACCAGCGGCGAGTACGGCTGGACGGCAGAGCCGAGCAGGCCGAAGTACGCGAGGATCGAGACGCCCGCGGCGATGATCATGGACCCGAAGCCCACCGGGCAGAAGTCGTAGAGCATCCCCCGGCGGAACTCCGGGACTTTCGGGGAGATCTTGAGCAGGTATTTGTTGATCGCGATGTCCGAGGCCACGGTCACGATCCAGGCGATGCCGCAGTTGGCGTAGAAGCTCAGGATGTTGTTCAGGAACTCGAACATGTTCGCCTCCATGAACACCAAGGCGATGCCGACGTTGAGCATCACGAAGAGCAGGCGGCCAGGGTAGTGCTTGGTGACCCTGGTGAACGAGTTCGTCCAGGCCAACGAGCCCGAGTAGGCGTTGGTCACGTTGATCTTGATCTGGCTGATCACCACGAGCACGACGGCGAGCGGCAGCGCGAGCCAGGCCAGCCAGGAGGGCATCATGTTCTGGTAGATCGCCAGGAACTGCTGGATCGGCTGCCCCGCGTCCTTGACGCTCCTGCCGAGCGAGACGATCAGGTAGACCGCGAGGAAGAGGCCGACGACCTGCTTGATCGCGCCGAAGACGACCCAGCCCGGCCCGGCCAACAGCACCGCAGACCACCACTTGCGGCTGTTCTCCGGGGTTTTCGGGGGCATGAACCGCAGATAGTCGACCTGCTCGGCGATCTGGGCGATGAGCGAGAGGCACACGCCCGCCGCGAGCATCGACCCGGCGAAGCTCACCCCGACGTGCGCCGGGTGCCCGTCCTTGTCGGTGCCCCCGTACGCGAAGAACGCGGACACCGACTCCGGGTGGCGCCACAGCAGGTAGCCGAACGGGGCCACCATGAGCACGAGCCACAGCGGCGTCGTCCAGACCTGCAGCGTCGAGAGCACTTTCATCCCGTAGACCACCAGCGGGATGATCAGCAGCGACGAGAGCAGGTAGCCGATCCACAGCGGGATGTGCAGGCCCAGTTCGAGCCCCTGGGCCATGATCGAGCCTTCGAGCGCGAAGAAGATGAAGGTGAACGTCGCGAAGATGATGTTGGTGACGACGCTGCCGTAGTAGCCGAAGCCGCTGCCCCTGGTCACCAGGTCGAGGTCGATGTTGTAGCGGGCGCTGTAGTAGGCGATCGGCAGGCCGGTGAGCATGATGACCGCCGCGAAGATCGCGATGCCGATCAGGGCGTTGCCGGTGCCGTGGCTGATCCCGATGCTCGCGCCGATGGCGAAGTCCGCGAGATAGGCGATGCCGCCGAGCGCGGAGATCGCGACCGTCCACACCCCCCAGCGCCGGTAGCTGCGCGGCGCGAACCGCAGCGTGTAGTCCTCAAGCGTCTCATGCGCTTTTGACTTCGCCCCGGAGCCCGCGGGCTCGGTCAGGGCTTCATTCGGACCGGTCGTGGGCAGCGTTGCCGTCACTGTCGGCTCCTCTCGGCTCGTCCCCCATCGCCCCAAGTAACGCATTTTCGCGTTTCGGCAATGTTTCCGAGGCGTTTGGCAAGTGAAAATCTCGGCCGGCGGCGAAAAAGACTGCGCGCTAGTCGAACAACGCCGACCGCTTCGCGAGCCCGTGCCAGAAGCCGTCGACGACGGTGCGGCCCCGAGCGTCCGAGGCGGAGCCCAACGCGACGAACAGCGGCGCGAAGTGCTCGGTGCGCGGATGCGCGAGCCGGGCGGCGGGCGCCTTGCGCTGGAAGTCCAAGAGCGCGTCCACCTCGCCCGCCGCGAGCTGCTGCGCCGTCCAGTCGTCGAACTCGCGGGACCACGACGGCGGCGCGGAGTCCGGCTCGGAGGCCAGGCTCGTCAGGCTCAAGTTGTGCGTGGTGAACCCGCTGCCGACGATGAGCACGCCCTGCTCGCGCAGCGGCGCGAGCGCGCGGCCGACCTCGAACAGCCGCCACGGGTCGAGCGCGGGCATCGACAGCTGCAGCACTGGCACGTCCGCCGCCGGGTACATCTCCTTCAGCGGCACGTACGCGCCGTGGTCGAGCCCCCGCTCGGGCTCCTCGCGGACCTCGCCGCCGAGCAGCTTGCGCACCGACTCGGCGAGCGCGGGCGCGCCGGGCGCCTCGTAGACGACCTCGTAATAGCGCTGCGGGAAGCCCCAGAAGTCGTAGACCAAAGGCTTGGTCTCAACAGCCCCGAGTGTGATCGGCGCGGCCTCCCAGTGCGCCGAGACCATGAGCACCGCCTCCGGGCGGGGCAAGGACGCGGACAGGCGGGCGAGCTCATCGGTCCACGTCGCGTCGTCGGCGAGCGGAGGAGCGCCGTGGCTCAAGAACAGTGCGGGGATCACTCTCCCGAACGTACCAAAAAAGAGCGGTCCGCGCCGCTCAATGCCCTGCCGGGACGAGGGGCTGCCCACGCTCCGCCGCAGGCGCCCCCGAGCGCCGGTAGCAGACCGACGCGAGCACGCCGAAGGCGAGCACCACGGCGCAGAGCAACATCGACTGGCCCATCGCCGAGGAGAACCCCGGGCGCAAGGACGCGGGCAGCGCGCCCACGAGCTCCCCTGCCCCGCCCGTCCCCCGCTTGGGCAGTTTGTCTGCGACCAGCGCCTGCATGAGCGCGCCGACGGAGGCGGAGCCGAGCACGGCCCCGACCATTCGGGCGGTGTTGTACACCCCGGCCCCGGAGCCCGCGTCGCGATGGGGCAGGTTCCGCGTCGCGGCGGCGCTGATCGGCGAGTACGTCGCCGCGACCCCGACCCCGACCAAAGCCATCGGCGCCATGAGCGCCCATTGGCCCGCGTCCGCCTTCGCGACGGCGGCGAACCAGCAGACCCCCGCGCCGAGCGCGGCGCAGCCGAAGCCGATCACGTCCCTCGGGTGGAGCCGGTCCGAGAGCCTGCCCGCCACCGGGGCCAGCAGGCCCGAGACCAATGCCATGGGCGTCGTCGTCACTGCGGCGTGGACAGCCGAGAACCCGAGCGCTATCTGCAGATACAACATGACGGGCAGCATGAATCCGCTCATCATGAAGGAGACGGTCGCGATCACGACGGTGGAGACCGAGAAATTCCGGTCGTGGAACAGCCCCAACGGCATGAGCGGGGCCCGGCGGCTCTTGCCCTCCCAGACCGCGAAGCCCGCCAGCAGCGCGGCCCCGGCGAGAACCAGCCCCCACGGCCGCTGGTCCCACGACCAGCGCTCGCCCTCCTGCAGTCCCAAGACCAGGCAGAAGAGCCCGAGCCCGGACAGCGCCACCCCGACGAAGTCAAACGGGAGGCGGCGCGTCGGCAGTGGCGGGAGCAGCCACAACGCCAGCCCGAGCGCCACCGCGCCGACGGGGACGTTGACGAAGAAAATCCACTGCCAGCCCAGCGTGTCCACGATCAGGCCGCCCGCCAACGGGCCGAACAATGTCGCGACGCCCGCTGTCGCGCCCCATGCGCCGAGCGCGGCCCCTAGCTTCGCGCTCGGGAAGACCCTGGTGATGACCGCCATGGTCTGCGGGGTCATGAGCGCGCTGCCGAGGCCTTGGACCGCGCGGGCCGCGATGAGCATGCCCGCCGTGCCGGAGAGGCCGCACCACGCCGAAGCCGCCGTGAAGACCACCAGCCCCGCGATGTAGACCCGTCCGGGCCCGAACCGGTCGCCGAGCCTGCCCGAGACCAGCAGCGGCACCGCGCCCGCCAGCAGGTACGCGCTCGTGACCCAGACAATGGAGCCCAGGTCCGCCCGCAGATCGGCCATGATCGACCGCTGCGCCACCGACACGATGGTGACGTCCACGAGGATCATGAAGAAGCCGATGCAGAGCGCGACCAGCGCGAGCCACGGGCTCGGCTCGCGCCCGCCGGAGCCCGCGCGCACCGGTGTCACACGACCTGGTTCGCGAACGGCTCGCCGCGCTGCAGCCGCCTGCAGTTCTCGACCGCCGTCGCGAGCATCCGTGAGTTGGTCTGCTCGGTCAGCCACGTCAAATGCGACGTCACCACCACGTTGCGCAAGCCGAGCAGCGGATTCTGCGGATCGACCGGCTCTTGCTCGAAGACGTCGAGGCCCGCGGCTGCGAGGTGGCCGGACTCCAACGCCGCCAGGAGCGCCGCCTCGTCGACGATCGAGCCCCGCGCCGTGTTGACGAACACCGCCCCCGGCCGCATCCGCGCGAACGCCGCCTCGTCGAACAACTTGCGGGTGTTGGGGGTCCCCGGCAGGTGCAGGGAGATCACGTCGGACTCGGCGAGCAGGTCGTCGAAGCCGCGCCAATCCTCGGAGCCGTCCGGCTTCGTCGAGGTGTGCACCACCTTGGCCCGCATCGCGAGCAGCACCTGCTCGATCCGCTTGGCGATGTCGCCGTAGCCGACCAGGCCGACGGTCAGCCCCGCGATCTCCCGCGAGCGCTCCAAATAGGCGATGTCTTTCATCCACAGCCCGGCGCGCGTGCGCCGGTCCTGCTCGGGAAGCGCCCGGATCGCGGCGAGCATGAGCATCACTGCGCCCTCCGCGACCGCAGGCGCGTTCACCCCGGGCATGTTCGCCACGCGGATGCCCCGCTCGCGCGCGGCGGCCAGGTCGATCGTGTCGACCCCGACGCCGAATTTCTGCACCAGCTTGAGGTTGGGGGCTTGGTCGAAATCGGCCGCGCCGAGCGGGCGAAGCCCGTGCCAGATCACGTTGGCCTGCGACAACGCCTCCGTGCGACGCTCCTCGTCCCGCTTCGGGAAGACCACCTCGAGCCAGTGCCGCTCGTCCTGCGCCGAAGCGACCAGCCCCGCTGAAGCCGCGAAATCTCCGAGCACCGTGACACTTGCGCCTGTTGTTCCTGCCATGGCGGCAAGCGTAGACTCCGCGAGCGATGATGGTTGCGGAAGACTCGTCCGTCCCGTGGGCGCGGCGTTGGCAGGTGTGGGCCCTCGCCCTCGCGCTCGCCGCCGTCGCCACGGTGGGCGGCCTCGCGTTGGCGGGCAGGGACCAGCCCGCCCCTGCGAAGCCGACGGCGCACATCGGGAGCTTGGCGAAACTCCCCGACGAGGAGTTCATGAACCTCCTGCCCGCCCGCGCCGACTTCTCGAAAAACTTGAAGGGTTTTCTGGCGCTGACCGCCGAGCAGCTGCGCGAGCATCCCGAGCCCGCGCTGCCCGTCGACCCGCCCCACTGCGATCCGACCGCCCCGCTGCGCGGACCAAGCATTCTCGGCGAAGTGCGGACCGACTCCGTCGCGGCCGCCGTGAACGCCGCGACGGCGTACACCGTCGGCGTGGCCCGCGAGCGGCCGGACGAGAACCTCGTCACGGCGCTCGACACCTGGTTGCAGGGCTGCCCGGAGGCGGCATTGCCGTCCGCGTCCAACGACCGGGAGACCCGGCTGCGAAAAGTCATCATGGAACGGCTGCCCGCCCCGAGCATCGGCGCGGACCGCGCCATCTCGTACGTCATCACGGTCGTCGACGCGCCGGGCGGCGGCGCGGACGACGTGCTCTATCCGCCGCAGACGCACGTCATGACGTTGGCGATGGTCCGGGGGGTCGCCCTGTACTGCCTGGCGAGGAACACCAGCCCCGAGGCCGACGCGGACGACAACGAGCGGCTGCTCTCGAAGTGGGTCCAGCGCATTCGGACGTACTGACCGGCGCGCCCGTCACGCCAGCCTGCCGACGCGCCAGCCGCCGTCGCCCAGCAGCTCAAGCACGCTCGTGTGCCATTGGTCGAGCGTGCCGCGATGCCCGACGCTGACCAGCGCCGCATCCGGCAGCTCGGCCCGCAACAACGCGTACAGCCTGCGCTCCCACTCCTCGTCGAGCGCGGAAGTCGCCTCGTCGAGGAAGACCACGCTCGGCCGGAGCAGCAGCGCCCGCGCGAACGAGAGCCGCTGCTGCTCGCCCGGGGACAACACCGCCGACCAGTGCGCGGCCTCGTCCAGCCTGCCCGCGAGCCGCTCCAAGCCGACCAGCGCCAGCACGTGCGCGAGCCGGGAGTCGGGGGCCGCCGCCTCGCTCGGGTAGGACAGGACGTCCCGCAAATCGCCGAGCGGGAGATACGGGGCCTGCGGCAGGAACAACGCCCCCTCGGGCTTCGCGTTCGTCCCCGACGCGTAGGGCCACAAGCCTGCGACCGCCCGCAAGAGGGTCGTCTTGCCGCAGCCCGACCTGCCTTTCACCAACAGCGAGTCGCCCGGCTCCAACCGCACGTCCAGATCCGAGACCAACGCGCCGCCCGAGGGGTCGCGCACCGTCATGCCGTCGACCACGAGGCCGGACCGGGCCTCCCGCGCCTCGGCCCTCGGCAACGCGCGCGAGCGCTCGTCGCTCGAAAAGAGCTCGTCCACGCGCAGCAGGGCGGCGGACATCTGCGTGAACTCCTCGTAGTTCACCCGGAAGTACTCCAGCGCGCCGCACAGCTGCCCGAACGCGGTGTGGCTCTGGAACAGCTCGCCCGTGCCCAGCTGCCCGGCGAACACCCGAGGCCCCTGCACGAGGAAGGTCAGCATCCCGCTCGTCACGTTCCCGAGCGAGCTGTTCCATCCGGTCAGCCGCAGCTCCCTGCCGATGATCTGCCACTGGTTCGCCACGATCCCGGAGAACTCCGACCCCAGCCTGGCCCGCTCCGCCCGCTCGCCCCGGAAGAACGCCACCTGCTCCGCCGCGTCCCGCAGCCGCACCAACGCGTACCGGTACCGCGCGCCGAGGCCCTCGCCCACGAAGTTCAGCCGCACCAGCGGATAGCCGATCCAGAACGCGCCGAGCGACACCACCAGCGCGAACGCGTACGCGATGACGACCATGTACGGCACGGAGAACACGAACACCCGGACCCTCGGCGAGAGGTCCCAGAGCACCTGGGAGAACGAGACCGCGAGCAGCAGCGACTTCACCGCCCCGACCGTCAGCTTGGTCGTCTTCGTGGTGATGGTCTCGACGTCCATCTGGATCCGCTGGTCCGGATTGTCGACCGCGTCCGCCAAGAAACGGTTCCGGTAGAACGCCTCGCCCCGGAACCAGTCCTCGACCAGCCGGTCGTTGAGCCAGATCCGCCAGCGCAGCGCGAACACCCGCTGCACATACAGGTCCAGGACGGCGGTCAGCGCGGTGAGCACCACCAAGACCGCGCTGACCGCGAACGAGAACCAGAACTCGCGTCGCGCCTCGTCGAGCTTCCCCGCGTCGTGCAGCGCCAGAGCCTCCGCCGCCGCCTGCACCGCGTTCAGCAGATCGCGGAATTGGTACGAGAACACCACCGCGACCCTGGTCCCGGCGACGGCCACGAGCAGCATCAGCCCCAAGAGCCCCAACGCCTTGGCGCGCGTGCGCTCGGCGAAGAAAAAGCCGCCGCAGGTCCGGGCCAGCCGCCCGCCCCACGGCGTCGCGACCGCCAACAACCAGAAGAACAACGCGAACAGCAGCGCGACGAGCACCCACGTCTCGCAGACCCAGACGACGGACCGTCCCGTCTCATGCGACCAATCGGTGGCGGGTTGGGACATTGCACGGCTCCTCTCGTTCTTGGCGCACATCACCGTCCCACATATCACCGTCCCATGGCACAATAGGAGACATTGTGACCACTCCCCCAACGTTCTCCCCGACCGAGGAAATCTCGGCCCTCCGTGTCGAGATCGACGAGCTCGACGACACGATCCTCGAAGCCATCAAGCGCCGCACCGCGCTTTCCCGGCGGATCGGCCAAGTCCGCATGTCCCAGGGCCAGCCGAGGACGGTGCACTCGCGGGAGATCGAGGTGCTCTCCCGGTTCAACGAGCTCGGCGTCGAGGAAGGCCAGCAGCTCGGCATGCTGCTGCTCCAGCTCGGCCGTGGAAAACCAGGAGTTCCCGTCCAATGAGGAGAGAAACGCAGCGATGACGATCACGCAGAGCGCCGAATGGTCCCGCCTCGCCGAACACGCGAAACTGTTCGGCGAGACGCACTTGCGGGAGATCTTCGCCGAAGACCCCGAGCGAGGCTCGGAGCTCGTCGTTGCCGTCGGCGATCTGCGGATCGACTACAGCAAGCACCGCGCCACCCGTGAGACGCTCGCGCTGCTCCAGGACCTCGCCTCGGCGGCGGGAGTGGCCGAGCGGCGCGACGCGATGTTCTCCGGGGACAAGATCAACACCACCGAGGGCCGCTCCGTGCTGCACACCGCGCTGCGCGCCCCGAAGGGGGCCTCGATCACCGTCGACGGCGAAAACGTGGTCGCGCAGGTCCACGAGGTGCTCGACAGGATGGGCGCGTTCACCGACTCGCTGCGCGACGGGACCTGGCGCGGGGCGACCGGAGAGCGCATCTCCACCGTCGTCAACATCGGCATCGGCGGCTCCGACCTCGGGCCCGCGATGGTCGACCTGGCATTGCGCCACTACGCGGACAGCGGGATCTCCGCCCGTTTCGTCTCCAATGTGGACCCCACCGACCTCATCGCGAACCTCGAAGGCCTCGACCCCGCCCGAACGCTCTTCATCGTCGCGTCGAAGACCTTCACCACGCTGGAGACCCTGACCAACGCCCAAGCCGCGAGGGGCTGGCTCCTGTCCGAGCTCGGGGCGGGCCCGGAGGCGGTGGCGAAGCACTTCGTCGCGCTCTCCACGAACACCAAGGGCGTCGTCGAGTTCGGGATCGACCCGAAGAACATGTTCGAGTTCTGGGACTGGGTCGGCGGGCGCTACTCGGTGTGGTCCGCCATCGGGCTGTCCGTCATGGCGGTCATCGGCAAAGAGCGTTTCGCCGAGTTCCTCGCGGGCGCGCGGGCGGTGGACGAGCACTTCCTGAACACCCCGCCGGAGCAGAACGCGCCGTTCATCCTCGGCCTGCTCGGCGTGTGGTACTCGAACTTCCACGACGCGCAGTCCCGCGCCGTCCTCCCCTACTCGCAGGACCTGCGCCGGTTCCCCGCGTACTTGCAGCAGCTCACCATGGAGTCCAACGGCAAATCCACCACGCTCGCGGGCGGGCAGGTCGGCTACAACACCGGCGAGATCTTCTGGGGCGAGCCAGGCACGAACGGCCAGCACGCCTTCTACCAGCTGCTGCACCAGGGCACCCGGCTGATCCCGTCCGATTTCATCGCGTTCGCCAACCCGACCGAGAACCTGCCGAGCACGCTGACCGCCTCAGACGGCACCCCGGCGACCGTGCACGACCTGCTCATCTCCAACTTCCTCGCCCAGTCGAAGGTGCTCGCGTTCGGCAAAACCCTTGACGAGATCCTCGCCGAGGGCGTCGCGCCGGAGATCGCGCCGCACAAGGTCATGCCCGGCAACCGGCCGAGCACCTCGATCTTCGCGCCGAAGCTCACCCCGAGCGTCCTCGGCCAGCTCATCGCCCTCTACGAGCACCAGGTGTTCGTCGAAGGCGCGGTCTGGGGGATCAACTCCTTCGACCAGTGGGGCGTGGAGCTCGGCAAAACCCAGGCGAAAGCACTGGTCGAGCCCCTCGTCGCGAAAGCGCCGAAGCCGGTGGACGACTCGTCGACGCAAGCGCTGCTCGACTGGTACCGGGCGAACCGAGGGTGAAAGCCGAGATCGGGCAGGGAGCACTCCGAGGCTTCCAAGACGGCGAGCTGGTGCGCTTCTACGGTGTGCCGTACGCGCAACCCCCGGTCGGCGACCTGCGCTTCCGCGACCCCCTGCCCCCCGAGCCTTGGGCGGGCGAGTTCGACGCGTCCGCGTTCGGGCCGCCCTGCCCGCAGCCGAAGAACCCGCTCCCGCCGAAAGGCCCGGCCCCCTCCGAGGACTGCCTGCGCCTGAACATCGTCGCCCGAGCCGAGCCCGGCGCGGGCAGGCCCGTCCTCGTGTTCTTCCACGGCGGCCTCAACCTCTTCGGCGACGGCTCCTACATCTCGGGCGGCGGCTCCCTGCCCCGGCGGCACGACGTGGTCCTTGTGTCCGCCAACTTCCGGCTCGGCCCCTTCGGCTACACCCACTTCGGCGAGTTCGGCTCCTCGAAACGGCCGTTCGACACGAACCTGGGGCTGAAAGACCAGATCGCCGTCCTCTCCTGGGTCAAGGAGAACATCGCGGCCTTCGGCGGGGACCCCGGCAACGTCACCATCTGGGGGCAGTCCGCAGGCGCGAACGCGGTCCTGTCGCTCATGTCGGCCCCCAATGCCGGAGGGCTGTTCCACCGGGCCATCGCCCAGAGCCCGCCAGCGGGCACGATCCTCGACCCCGAGGACGGCGAGCTGTACGCGCGATGGTTCCTCGAAGCGCTCGGCGCCCGGCCGAGCGAGGCGCAGCTCGCCCTCACCAGGGCGACCGCCGACGAGCTCGTCGCGGCGATGGCCAAGCTGGGCAAACTGGTCGGCGAGCGCAGGCCGGGAGCCCGCCATCTCGCCCCGGTCGTGGACGGCGAGGCATTGCCCCGGCGGGTCGTCGACGCGTTCGCGGGCGGCCACGCGCACCGGGTCCCGCTGATCATCGGCACCAACAAGGACGACGTGATCGTGCAGCCGAAATGGGGCGGACTGGCCCACGAGGCGCGCGACCTCGTCGCGGCGGTCACCGCGCAGGACCCGGCAAGGGCGGCGCGGATCCAGGACTTCTTCCCGAACCTGCCTGCGCGCAAAGCCGCGATCCCGTTCAACGGGGATCTGCGCTACTGGGTCCCCGCCCTCGCCGTGGCCGAGGGCCACAGCGCGTTCGCGCCCACCTACATGTACCGCTACGACTGGTCGAGCAGGCTCTCCCGGCTGCTCGGCTTCGGGGCCACCCACACGATCGAGCTCCTGTCCTGCTTCGACGAGCTCGCGTCCTTCCGGTCGGTCTTCCTCGCCCTCAGCGGGGCCAAAGAGCGCGCGAGCCTGTCACAGGCGACCGAGCACCTGCAACGGCATTGGCTCGCGTTCGCCAAAGACGGCGAGCCCGGCGGGAGCTGGCCGCAGTACCGGCCCGAGGACCGGCAGACGCTGGTCTTGCACGCGGAGGAGCGGGTGGAGTCCGACCCGTGGCCCGGGCGGCGGAGGTTCTGGACGGGCTTCGACATCTCCGGCTTCAACCACAAGGCCTCACTTCAAGAGGCGTGACATCCGCCGATCCGCCAACACTTGTCCCCCGGTCTGGCATGTCGGGCACTGCGCTGGTCTGGACACTCCGGGCCTCGTCCCTCGTCCCTGCGCGTCCTGGGCATTGCCCTCTTCACTTCAACAAACGTGACATTCTTCGATCCGCCAGCACTTGTCCCCCGGTCTGGCATGTCGGGCAATACTGCCAACTGCGGTCGGCGAAGGACACCTCGCGGATAGCGTCCCCGCACACCGGACACGGCTCGCCGGTCCTGCCGTGCACCCGCAAGCCCTCGCGTTTCTCCGCCTTCAACAGCGCGGCCTCCTGGCCAACGGCGCGCTCGGTCGCCTCGACGAGCACCTGGCGCAGCGCTCGGTGCAACCGAGGGACGTCGGTCTTGTTCGCGGGCGAGAACGGGGAGAGCTTCGCGGTGTGCAGGATCTCGTCGGAGTACGCGTTCCCGATCCCCGCGATCAGATGCTGGTCGATCAGCACGTTCTTGATCCTCGCCGTGGTGCCCGCCAACACCTCGGCGAGCCCGGCCTCGTCGAGCGCCAGCGCGTCCGGGCCGAGCTTGGCCACACTCGGCACTTCGGCCTCGTCGCGCACCACCCACACGGCCAGCCGCTTCTGCGTCCCCGCCTCGGTGAGCTCGAAGCCTTCCCCTTCCCCGCCGCACCCGACTCGCAGCGCGAGCGGCCCCTTTCCAGGCTTCGGCGGGCGGTCCGGCATGCCGTGCGTCCAGCGCAGCCAGCCCGCGCGGGACAGATGGATCACCAACCGCAGCCCGCCGCACCGTATGATGAGATGTTTACCGGCTCGACTGACATCTTCGACCTGCTGGCCGACGAGTTCACTGATCGGCGGCACTGCTGTTTTGAGCACCGAGAAGGCGCAGACGTCCACTCTTCGGACTGCTGTCCCGACTGCTCGGTCGGCGAGGAAATTCGCGAGGGCTTGCACCTCGGGAAGCTCAGGCACAACATCAGTATGCCGAATGGACGAGAGAGAGGCTCCAGGTGACCGACGAAGAGTTCGCGGCACGGCTCGCGCATGACACGGGCCAGCTGCTGCTCGCGGTCAACGGCACGAGCCTGCTCTCCGGCCACGACCTCGGGGACGCGGGCGACTCCCTCGCCCAGGAGTTCATCGCCCAGGCCCTCGCGATCCACCGCCCGCACGACGCGGTGCTCTCGGAGGAGGCCAGAGACGAAGCGTCGCGGCTGACCGCGAAGCGCGTGTGGATCGTGGACCCGTTGGACGGGACGAGCGAATTCCGCCGCCGGGGCGACGACTGGGCGGTGCACATCGCGCTGGTCGAGAACGGGGTCCCGACGGCCTCCGCCGTGGCGCTGCCCCCGCGCGGATCCGTGTTCCGGTCCGACCAGGTGGGCAAGGCGGACGGCCCGCTCACCGGGTCCATAGTCGTCAGCCGGGGCCGCACCCCGTGGGAGGCGCTGCTCGTCGCCAAAAAACTCGGGATGGCGCTCGACCCGGTGAACTCGGCGGGCGTGAAAGCGATGGCCGTGGTCGAAGGCCGCGCCGACGCGTACGTGCACTCCGGCGGCCAGCACCAGTGGGACTCGGCCGCCCCGGTGGGAGTCGCGCTGGCCGCAGGACTGTGGTGCTCCCGGCTGTCTGGCGCGCCGCTCGTCTACAACACTCGCAGCACATACCTGCCGGACCTGGTGATCTGCCGCATGGAGGTCAAGGACGACATCCTCGCGGCGCTGCAGGCGCTGCGTCGCTGACACGAGGCGACACGTCTCCGGACCCGCTTCCTCGTGCTCGTAGAGTGAGGCTGTGCTCGGCACCGATATCGCCACCACACCGCTCACCGCCGCTTCCGCGCTCGCCGCGTGGCGTCTCGACGTGCCTGTGCTCGTCGTGGCCATCGCGCTCGGCCTCGGCTATTGGCGCTCCGCGCGGGGCGGCGGCACGGCCAGGCTGCGGGTCGCGAGTTTCTTCTGCGGCCTCGCCGTCTGGGTCGGGACAGCGGCCAGCTTCCTCGGCGTCTACGCGGACTCCCTGTTCTGGGTTCGCTCGCTGCAGTTCACGCTGTTGCTCTTCCTCGTGCCGTTCCTCCTCGCGCTCGGCACACCGCTCGCCGTGCTGCGCGGCGGTCTCGGCGAAGCCGGAAGGGCGCGTTTCGACGCGGCGTTGTCCTCCGCGCCTGCCCGATTCCTCACGTACCCCCTCACCACCGCGATCGCAATCCTGGCCCTCCCCTGGCTCGTCTTCACGACGCCGTGGTACTCCGCGCTCCTTGAGCGCCGGACGGTGGACGAGGCGACCGGGCTCCTGGTCGTCCTGATCGGGTTCGGCTATTTCTACTCGCGGCTGCAGGCGGATCCCACCCCGAAGAAATACCCCCAACTCGTCACGTTGCTGCTCACCGTCACCGAGGTCGTCGGCGACGGGGCACTCGGCCTCGTGCTCGCGATGGGGGACATCGTCGCCTCGGAGCACTACGCCGCGCGCGCGTGGGGCCCGTCGCTGCGGATGGACCAGGTGGTCGGGGCCGGTGTCCTGTGGATTCTCGGCGATGTGCTCGGCATTCCGTTCATCCTCGCGGTGATGCGCTCTTTCCGCGTGGAAGAGCGCGTGATCGAGGAGCAGACAGACGCCGCATTGGACCGGATCGAGGCGGCCCAGGTCGAAGGCGCCGCGTTGCCCGAAGCGACGGGACAGCTCGAAGCCACGGGCCCGCAAGCGGCCTCTGGCCTCTGGTGGGAAAACGACCCGCAGCTGCGAGACAGGTTCCGCCGCTAAGGGACTCTGTTACTACGGGACTCTGTTACTACGGGACTCTGTGGTCTTCCCTCGCGATGAGCACGGGGCACGGGGAGTGGTACACCATCGCTTGGCTGGTGGAGCCGAGGAAGGTCGACGCGAGCTCGCTGCGGCCCCTGGTCCCGACGACCACGAGCTGGGCGCCCTTCGCCAGTTCGAGCAGCCACCGCGTCGGCCGGGCGCACGAGACGACCTTGCGCACCCGCACCTCGGGGTACTTCTCGTGCCAGAAACCGATCTTCTCGGAGAGCATCTTCTCCTCCGCCTCGCCCATTTTCTCCCAGTCCATCGGGAGCGGGTACGCGTAGACGCTCGCCGAGACCGCCAGGTGGTCCGTCCACGCATGCGCGGCGACCAGCTCCGCGCCGCGCCACGCCGCCTCGTCGAACGCCAACTCGACCGCGAGGTCGCTCGACGGCGAGGAGTCCACGCCGACGAGCACCGGGGCCTCGGCGGCCAGGGCGGGCACCTCCCCCCGGATCACCGCGACCGGGCAATGCGCCCGATGCAGCACGCCGACCGCGTTCGAGCCGATCAGCGCTCCCCGCAGCGCGCCTTTCCCGCTCGACCCCAGCACGATCATCCGCGCGTCCCGAGAGGCCTCCGAGAGCCCGGCGACCGGGCTCAGGCTCTCGACGCGCAGCTCGACGGGCAGATCCGGGTACTGCTCTCGGACCTTGTCCCTGGCGTCTTCGAGGAGCCGCTCGCCGTCTGCCTCGATGCTCCACACCAAAGACCCGTCGAAATCCACGCCCGCGCTCGAGGCGAACGCGGGGAAATCGACCGAATGGACGAGCAGCAGCGGCAACCGCAGCCGCCAAGCCTGGTCCGCCCCCCACATGAGCGCCCGGTCCGCGGCCCGAGAGCCGTCCACACCGACCACGACAGGGGTTCTCATGGGGTCGTTCATGGTGCACACTCCTTAGCGCCGACCAGGAAGCCGAAGAAACGTGATCATGTCCGACACGCGAAGCAAAACATGATTCACATCACAAACAAGTGTAGCCCTCGGCCCCGCCGCCCGCAAGGACGAATCCGACCCCGGTCACCGCGCCAGGTTTCGTGTGCGAGGATATGCGCATGGCCAGCCTTGAAGACCTGTACGCAAACATCCCCACCGCGCAGATCGCGCAGCAGCTCGGAGTCGATGAGACCACCGCGCAGAACGCCATCCAGTCCGTCCTTCCGCAGCTGCTCGGCGGCCTGCACGAGACCGCTCAGGACCCGGAGAAAGAGGCGACGCTCAACGCCGCCGTCGAAGAGCCGGGCGCCGACGCAGCCGACGGCCACGCCCTGGTGAACAGCCTCTTCGGCAGCGACCACGAACAGGTCGCATCGGCCCTTTCCTCGGGGAACGGCGGCGTGGACAGCGGCTTGGTCCAGAAGCTCCTGCCGCTGCTGGTGCCGGTCGTTATCGCCTACCTCAGCAAGAACGCCGGGGGCGGCTCCGCACAGTCCAACACGGGCGGCGGCCTTGTCGGCGAGCTGCTCGGCGGCATCTTGGGCGGCGCGGGCGGACAGTCCGGCGCGGGCGGCGCGCTCGGCAGCATCCTTGGCAGCGTCCTCGGCGGAGGGAGCGCCCCCGCTCCCCAGCAGCAGCCGCAGCAACCGCAGCAGGAAAGCGGCGGCGGCCTCCTCGGGCAGGTTTTGGGCGGGTTGTTCAACCGGAAGAAGTGATTCGGCGCAGGATGGCCCGAACCGGGCCATCCTGCCCTGGACCACGCCCGGAGAGGCCACCCGAAGGAGACCCATGACGAACCCTTACCCAGGCGGCGAGCCGCCGAGGTGGCAGGAACCTCAGCGGTCGCACCCCCGGTCCGGGCAGTATCCGCAGGGCGCGCCTTACCAGCAGCCTTTCCCGCACGAACAGCCCCCGTTCCGCCCCGCCCCGAAGAAGCGCTCCCGCGCCTGGGTCTATGTCTCCATCGCGGTGTCGCTCCTCGTCGTGATCAGCGTGGGCACGTTCTTGCTGATCCGCGTCGGCCTGGACAGGCCCGCGAACGCCGTCGCGACGAACTCTGCGGGCAAGCAGGGCTCGGCCCCCTCGAAGTCCACGCCACCGCCGCCACCGCCCGAGCCGGGCCGCAGCAGGCCGGGGCCGAACACTCCGCCGGGCTGGCAATCGGTCGGGTCTCCCAGCGGCCTCGACTACGACGTGCCCGGGGACTGGACCGTGCAGAAGCCGAAAATGGTCCTTTCCTGGCAAAAGCCCTGCTCGAACGGACCCGCGCCCTCCTGCGCCATCCGGTCGCTGCTCAACACCTCCACCCGTCCCCATCCCCCGCAGGACGGCTGCACGGACGGCAATGTGTCCGCCGCCGCCGGATTCCTCTCGCCGAGCCCCACCGAGATCGCGGAGGCCGAGCGCCAGACCATCGCCGACGCGTTGGAGGCGGAGGCCAAGCGCGTCCCGGACCTCTACACCGACTGGGGCCACGACGCGGCCGTCCCGCCGCCCCCGCCGCCGCCGATCACCAGGTCGGAGGTGCGCCAGTTCAAAATCGACGGCGCGGACGCGCTGCAAGCGAGCTTCACGGCGACCGGGATGAACACCAGCGTGAACTGCAACCCGCCGAGCGGCGTCTACACCGTCGTCGCCACGACGAACACGGCGGGCAAGGTCGTCACGTTCGCGGTCCAGCTCGACCAGGGCTACCCACAGGCCCCCGACCCGGCGGTCGCGCAAAAAATCATCGACACGCTCCGCGTCGAGAAGCACTAGCCCGCAACGCCGAGCGATGGGCCGGAGGATCCAGGTCGATGAGATCCAAGGCGGCAGGCGACGACGCGTACGTGCAAGAGCGAGGAACGAGCGCTGGTACGCGAGGAGCCGACAACGCAGGAGATCGCGACCTGGGCCTTCGGCTAGCCCCGGCGGGGGGCGGCGAACCTTTCAGCCCGCAAAAGCTGGACGCTCGGCAAATCCAGCGGTCCGAGTTCTTCCTTCGGCACGCCGAGCGCGCGGGCCAGCAGCAAATCGGCGAGCTCCGGGTTGCGCGCGAGGACCGGGCCGTGCATATACGTGGCGAGCACCGAGCCCTGCGCCGCGCCATCCACCGGTTCGCCCGCCGCGTTGCCGTCGCCCGCCTTCACCTTGCCCAAGGGCTGGGCCCCAGGTCCGAGCACGGTCGCCCCGCCGTGGTTCTCGAATCCGGTTATCTGCTCCGTGAGCCCGTCGACCAGCGGCTTCACCACCACTTCGCCGATGCTGCGCACCCCGGGGCGGCCATACGTCGTGACATCGAGCAAGCCGACGCCTGCGGCCTTCGTCCCGTCCGACAATTCGTACCACTCCCCGAGGATCTGCAGCGCCGCGCAGATGGCGAGCACCGGCGCGCCCTTCGCGACCGCGCGCTGCAGCCCCTGATGCGCCAAGAGGTGCTCCGTCGCGAGCCGCTGCGCCGCGTCTTCGGCTCCGCCGAGCGTGTACACGTCGAGGCTGTCGGGCACCGGGTCGTCCAGCGTGATGGTCACGATCTCGGCGGGGATCCCGCGCATCTGCGCGCGCTGGGCCAGCACGGTCGCGTTGCCGCTGTCTCCGTACGTGCCCATCACGTCGGGCAGGACCAGCCCGACGCGCAAGACCCCCCGGCGGGGCTCAGGCATGCGCGAGCTCCCGGCCTTCGGCCTCTGCCGCCCATTTCTCGTAGCAGCGTTTGAGGTCCATGAACGCCGTGTAGTTGGCGAGCAGGTCCACCCGTCCCGCGGGAAGCGCGGCGAGCGCGTCGAACGGGTTGCGGCAGAGCTCGTGCGCCACTCCGGCGTAGTCCAATCGCACCGAGAGGTCGGCCGCCCGCTCGCCGGAGACCACGACCCGCTTGCCCCGCAGCTGCTCGAACGGGACGTCCCACAGCCAGGACAAGTCGCCGCCGTCCGCCACCCTGCCGTTGACCGAGATCACGACCGAGCCCGCCTCGACCATGTTCAGCGACTCCTGCCAGCCCGCGGGGTTCTTCGCGAGCAGTTTGCGCACCGCGCGCCCGGCGACGTCGTGCACCCCGTAGCGGCCCCCGACCTCGCGGACTTCCTCGATCGCCGCGAGCGCGCTCGCCGGGTCCGCGCCCAGCGCCACAGCCGCCGCGACCGCCTCGGCGGCGTTGCCCCGGTTCACCGCGCCCGGCAGGCCGAGGCGCATCGGCGCCCGGAAACCGCCGGGCCCGCGCAGCTCGTCCTCGCCCAGGAGCCACTGGGGATCTGGCTTCACGAAGTCGCCCGTGGCGCTCGACCACCGCTCCCCGACCCTGCCGATCCGCGTCCCCGTCCGGGGGCAGCTCACCGAGTCGCCCTGCCAGCTGCCGCCCGCAGCCACCCACACCACGTGCGGGGAGTCGTAGGCGACCGAGGTCACGAGCACGTCGTCGCAGTTCGCGACGACGACGGTCTCCGGCAGCTCGGCGAGCCCGCTGCGCAGGCTCCGCTCGACATTGCCGATCTCGCCGACACGGTCGAGCTGGTCCCGGCTCAAGTTCAACAGCACAACGACGGCGGGCCGGACGGCTTTGGCCACCGCGGCGAAGTGCAGCTCGTCGACTTCGAGCACCGCGTAGGGGGCCTTGCGGCCGCAGGCGAGCGCGGAGACGAGCCCGGCGTCCATGTTGGAGCCCTGGGAGTTCGTCGCGACTTCCCCGAGCCCGGCGAAGGCGGAGACGATCATCCGCGTGGTGGTTGATTTCCCGTTCGTCCCGGTCACCAGCACCGTGCGCTTGCCTGCGGCGAGCTGGGCGAGGATGGACGGGGCGACGCGCTTGGTGATGCGCCCGCCGATCACGGAGCCTTCGCCTCGTCCGGCCTTCCGCGAAGCCCATGCGGCAGCGGAGCCGAGGGCGAGAGCGGCGCGGCCTCGGACGGTAAGGCCTTTGCAGGGCTGCTGACCTACAGTCACGGCAGTGACTGTACCAGGAACTGGCCGACGCTCCGGCCAGTTGCGCGCAATCTCGATCTCACTTTTCGTTCAACGCGGTCAGGAGCCGTCTTGTTCCTGTTTTCCGCGTTCTTCCTCCGCGCGCTGCGCGCGGAGGATTTCTTTCCCGATCCGGCGCTGCTCCTCGGCGCGCTCCCGGCATTTGCGCAGGAACTCCTCGTCCGCGGCGGGATCTTGGGGCACGAGCCTGCCGGGCCGGTCGTACTCGGAGTAGCGGGCCCGAGGGCGCTGCGCCGCGTTCCACCGCAGCGGCGGGCGGCCGATCACGAGCCACAGGGCCGAGCCGACCAGCGGCATGATCAGGATGATGAAAATCCAGAGCAGCTTCGGCAGATGGCGCACTTCCGCGTCGTCCCTGGTGATCGCGTCCGCCAGGCAGAACACCAAAAGCGCAAGCGTCACCAGGCTCAGCAACCCGTACGGCATACCGCCCCCTCGCTCTCCAGCCCCAGAAGGAAACTTTCTGGGACTGGAGAGCGATCTTAGCCGCTCAGCCCTGGACTCCGACGGGGCGGTCGCCGATGACCGAGATCCGCTCCATCACGCGCCGGTTGGGGAAATAGTCGCTCACCGCGTAATGCTGGCAGGCGCGGTTGTCCCACATGGCGATCGTGTTCTTGGCCCAGCGCAGCCGCACCTGGAACTCCGGGCGGTTCATATGCCGGTAGAGCGTCTCGAGCAGCTCGGCGGACTCGGACTCGTCCATCCCGAGGATCCGCTCGGTGAAGACGCGGTTGACGAAGAGCACCCGGCGACCGGTCTCCGGGATCACTCGGACCACGGGGTGGTTCGCGACCGGGAACTGCGGCCGCAGCGCGGCGATCTGCTCCTGCGACATGGAGAGGCCGAAGCTGCTGGCCCAGTCGTGCTCGGCGACGAGGCCGTCGATTTTCTCCTTCATCTCGTCGGAGAGCACGTCGTAGGCCGCCCCGGTGTCGGCCCACAGGGTGTCGCCGCCCAGCGCGGGGACCTCGACCGCGCGCAAGATCGCCGCGAATGAGGGCGCGACCCGCCAGGTGACGTCGTTGTGCCAGAGGTTCTCCACGCCTGCTTTCGTGGCGTCTTTCGCCAACGCGACGACGTCGACGTCCCCGCTGTCGCCGATGATGTTCGCGAAGGGATGCTGCTCCAAGCCGCCCCAGAGCGCGGCGAAGTCGCGGTGCTCTTCCCGGCGGATGTCCTGGTCCCGGAAGAAGAGCACTTTCCACTCCAACAGGGCCCGGCGCAGCTCGGCGAGGACTTCCGGGGACAACTCCCCGCTCAGTCGGACGCCCGAGATTTCCGCGCCGATGATCGGGGACACGGGGGCGAGCTCGAAGAGCGTGTACGGCTGGCGTTGCGCGTCGGCCAGGACGCGGTCCCCCAACAGGGGGCCGGGGGGCATATTGCGGAAACGGGCCGGAACGGTGGGAGCGGACATAGTTTTCTCCTTCTTGTCTTACTTGGCGGCCGTGTCGATGGACAGGGCCGATGGCGCGGCGAACGCCGCGGATGCGGCTTCGACCAGGTCTGCGATGAAGTCGTCGGTGTGGTCGAACCCCTCGCGGCGGGCTTCCCAGCCCGCGAGGGAGACCACGACCATGGAGAGCACGAAAAACGCCCGTCGGGACGCGAGCGGCTGCGGGAGCCCGCCCGCCGCGACGAGCCCGTCCTGCGCCGCGCGGTAGCTGCCGGTGCGGATGTGGCCCGCGACCATCGAGCCCAGCTGCGGGTCGAGGAAGGCTTGCGCCAGGAAACGCGCGTACCGGCTGCCCTTGTCGTCCCGGACCGCCTGAGCCAGGGGCAGGACGAGGGCCTCGATCCACTGCCGGGGCGCGGCCTCGGCGGGGTCGAGCGCCTCGACCATCCGCCAACGGCGCTCGTTGATCGGGCCCATCCGGGCCTCGACGACTGCGGCGATGAGGCCGTCCCGGCTGCCGAAGTGGTATTGGGCGGCGTTCTTGTTGAGCTGGCCCGCGGCGGTCTGCACTTCGCGGAGGGACATCGCGCCGAGCCCGCGCTCGGCCACGATGGCCTCCGCCGCGTCGATCATCGCCATCCGGGAGTCTGCTTTTGCCATGCCCCCAATCTAAGGCATGTTCCTTAAAAAATCAAGGCGTGCGCCTTAAATCTCGCTGAGAATCCCCACCGGCCCTCCGGCCTCGGCCTTCTCGATCCTGATCGGGACGTTCTTGTGCCACGGCGTGCCCGCGAACGCGTCACGACGACCGACCGAAGTCAGCTCGTTGAGCGCGACGCCGCGACGCACCGCGTTCCCGCCCTCGTCGACGGTGTCAAGGCCGAGGCCGTTCGGCAGGGACATATGCCCCGCCTGCATCATGTCGCTCACCTCCACCATGGCTTCGGCGCTGCCCCGCTCGGCGACCACCCGCACCAGGCTCCCGCTCGCCACGCCGAGCCGCTCGGCGTCCTGCGGGCTCATCCGCAACGCGCCGTCCCCGTCCCGCCGCCGCCAATCCGGGTTCCGGATGATCGTGTTGGCGGTGAAGGAGCGCCGCTCCCCCGCGGAGAGGGTGAACGGGAACTCCTCGCTCGTGAAGACGGCCTTCTGCCCGCGCAGCCCGTCGAGCTCCGCCAAAAGCTCCGGGATGTGCACGGTGAACCGCCGGTCGCGCCTGCGCACATAGCGCCAGACGTCCTCCCATCGGTCGTCGGTGAACACGACGCCCGAAGGCCGCGACAGGAGCGCCGCGAAAAGCTTCTCCCCCGGTTCGAGGCCCGTGCCCGCGAACCCGGCACGGCGCACGCCGTCGGGATTCGCGAACGCGCAGAGGTGCGCCGCGCCCCACAGGAACGCGACATGGGCGGCGCCGTCGGGCATGCCCGGGCCGAGCGCCTCGTAGAGGAGGTACGGGACCAAAGCCGCCAATGCGGGCTTCGCCGCCAGTGTGGCGAAGAAGGCCATCCGGAACACGTCGTGGTCGTCTTGCTCGGCCCGTTTCAGCCGCTCGACCAGCGCGCGGTCCACGAGGCCCGTCGCCCGGATGACCTCGGCGTAGATCTGCGACTCCGGCCTCGTCCCCGGCAGCGGGCTCAGCACCGGCGGACGGACCTGTGCCGCGTTGCGCGGGAACTCCACGTTGAAGAAAGAGACGTCCCACTTCTCGAACTGGCTGTTCGCCGGGAGGACGTAGTCCGCGTGGCGCGCCGTCTCGGTGAACGCGACGTCGACGACCACCGACAGGTCGAGCTCGCGCATCGCCTCGCGGAAGCCTGCCGAGTCCACGAGCGAGTGCGCGGGATTGGAGCTGTCCACCCACATCGCCCGGAACCGGTCGGGGTGGTCGGTGCGGATCTCCTCCACGATGGAGTTGCAGGGCACGAGCCCCGCGATGATCCGCGCGCCGGTCACCGGGGTCCGGCGCGCCCCGCCGCCCCCGCTCGGGCCGATCCCCGCCTTCGGGCCGAAGGCGGGGACCACTGTGGCCAGCCCGAGCCTCGACAGCCGCGCCGCGAGGGGCCGGGCGAGCCGGGATCGCGCCGCGAACGGCACGGCCCGAGCCACGGCCTCGGCGGCGAGTGCCGCCGACCGGACGACGAGCTTCTGCGCGGCCCGCTTGGCCGGAGACGGCTTTTTTCGCGACGAAGCGTTCGACCCGCCGCCCGCGATCGGCGCGAGGCTCGAATGCAGGTACATCGCGCCAGGCTTGCCGAAGTTGCCCGTGAGGACCCAGAGCAGCTTGTTGAGGTACGAGCACAACGTGCTGTTCGGCGACTGCTGGACCCCGAGGTCTTCGTAGGTGGCAGCCGTCTTCGCGGCGGCGAACCTGCGCGTGGCCGCCCGGATCAGCTGCTCGTCCACCCCGCATTCCTCGGCGAAGCCCGCGACCGGAATATCGGCAAGCGCGGCGAGGACCGGCTCGACCTCGACGGCGTGCTGGTCGAGGAAAACCCGGTCGACCAGGTCTTCTTGCACGAGCACGCCGAGCATGGCGGCGAGGCACCACGCGTCCGAGCCCGGGCGCACCTGCAGATGGAAATCGGCGAGCTCGGCGGTCTCCGTGCGCCTCGGGTCGATGACGATGATGCTGCGCCCCGGATCGGCGGCGATGGCTTTGAGCGTCGGGCGCGTCCTCGGGAAGCTGTGCGACTGCCACGGGTTCTTGCCGACGAAGACGATCACTTCGCTGTGCTCGAAGTCCCCCTTCGTGTGCCCGCCGGAGATCTTGCCGTCCACCCACATCTCGCCGCTCTTCTCCTGCCCGAGCGCGTTCGAGTAATACCTCGCCCCGAGGACGGACATGAGCGATTTGAGGTAGGCGCCGTTCGAGTGGGCGCCCTGCCCGCCGCCGCCGTAGAAGAAGATCTTGTCCCCGCCGTGCTCCTCGCGGACCTTGAGCAGCTTGGCCGCGATCTCGGCGACCGCCACGTCCCAGCCGATCTCCTCGTAACCGCCGTCCGGCGTGCGGCGCAGCGGGGTTTCGAGCCGCCTGCCGTTCTGATAGAAGTCCAGCCGCAGCGGCTTCTCGCAGGTGTATCCCGCCGAGCTGGGGTGGGCCTTGTCGCCCCGGATCTTCGCGAACCGCCTGCCGTCGGTCTGGATCTCCAGGCCGCAGTTGCATTCGCACAAGATGCACGCGGATTTCTTCCAATCGCCGACCGACGGCCCGGCCTGATCGCTGTCCTGCGCCATGGTTCTGCCCTTCCTCGGGAATATGTCCTACAGCATAGGGCATATTCCCGAGGAGTCTATGGCGCAGCCCACATTCGGGGCAGGCGGAAGATCAGCGGACGGCGCGGTTGACGGCGGAGACCACCGCTCGCAGCGAGGCGGTGGTGATCGACGTGGCGACCCCGACCCCCCACACCGTCGCGCCGTCCACCCGGCATTCGACATATGCGACGGCCTGGGCGTCCGTGCCCGAGGTCAGCGCGTGCTCGGAGTAGTCCAGCACCGAGACCTCGACCCCGAGCCCGGACAAAGCGTTCGCGAACGCGTCGAGCGGGCCGTTGCCCGAGCCCTTGATCTCCCGCTCGGCCCCGTGGAACTTCACGACGGCGGTGAGCTGGTCCACGCCGTCGTCGGTCGAGGCCGCCTGGATGTCCTGGCTCATCCGCTCCAGCGGGCGCTCGAACCGGAAGTACTCCTCGACGAACAGGTCCCACAGCTCCTTCGAGGTCAGCTCGCCGCCCTCGGAGTCCGCGACCGCCTGCACCGCGCGGGAGAACTCGACCTGCAGCCGCCTCGGCAACGCCATGCCGTGGTCGTGCTTGAGGATGTACGCCACCCCGCCCTTGCCGGACTGGGAGTTCACCCGGATCACCGCCTCGTAGTTGCGGCCGACGTCCTTCGGGTCGATCGGGAGGTAGGGCACCTCCCACAGCGCGTCCGCGACCGCGATCCCCTGCGCGGCGGCCGAGGCGGCCAGCGCGTCCATGCCCTTGTTGATGGCGTCCTGGTGGCTGCCGGAGAACGCGGTGTACACCAGGTCGCCGCCGTAGGGGTGGCGCTCCGGCACGGGCATCTGGTTGCAGTACTCCACCGTGCGGCGGATCGAGTCGATGTCCGAGAAATCGATCTGCGGGTCGACGCCCTGGGTGAGCAGGTTCAGCCCCAACGTCACCAGGCACACGTTGCCGGTGCGCTCGCCGTTGCCGAACAGGCATCCCTCGATCCGGTCCGCTCCGGCCAGGTACCCGAACTCGGCGGCCGCGACGCCCTCGCCCCGGTCGTTGTGCGGATGCACGGACAGAATGATCGAGTCGCGCCGCGCGAGGTTGCGGTGCATCCATTCGATGGAGTCCGCGTAGACGTTCGGGGCGGCCATCTCCACGGTCGCGGGCAGGTTCAAGATGATCGGGCTCTGCGGGGTCGGGTCGATCACCTCGACCACCGCGTCGCAGATCTCCTTGGCGAAGGACAGCTCGGTGCCGGTGTAGGACTCGGGCGAGTACTGGAAGCGCCAGTTGGTGTCCGGGTACTTCTTCGCCTCTTCGAGCACCAGCCGCGCCGCGTCGGTCGCGATCTTCACGATCGCGGGCTTGTCCGCCTTGAACACGACCCGGCGCTGCAGGACCGAAGTCGAGTTGTAGAAGTGCACGATCACGTTCTTCGCGCCCGCGCACGCCTCGAACGTCCGCGGCATCAGGTCGGCGCGGCACTGCACGAGCACCTGGATCGTCACGTCGTCCGGGATCGCGCCGTCCTCGACGATCTCGCGAAGGAAGTCGTAGTCCGTCTGGCTCGCGGCGGGGAAGCCGACCTCGATCTCCTTGTACCCCATCGCCACCAGCAGGTCGAACATGCGGCGCTTTCGGGCGGGGCTCATCGGGTCGACCAGCGCCTGGTTCCCGTCGCGCAGGTCGACCGCGCACCACAGCGGAGCCCGCTCGAAGTCCTTGTCCGGCCACGTGCGGTCGGGCAGGCTGATCCGCTCGACCTCGGCGGCGAAGCCGCGGTACCGGTGCACCGGCATCGCCGATCCGCGCTGCGGGTTGAAAGCGGGCTGGCCCGCCGAGCGGGGCCCGTCGGGAGTGGTCGCGGGCCGGGGCGAATACTGCGCGTCTGCCGAGCGCGCGGGGGTGGTCGTCATAATGTGCTCTCCAAATAGCGGTTTCGAAGCTGAATCTTCAACGGTGCTCGATCTGCACGCATGCGGCGCGATCGTTCGCAGCTGTGCTCATACGCAGAAATAATAGGTTCGGCGACCAGCGCGGAATCCCCGTGCCAGGCAGCTGGTCAGCTAGGGAGTGTTTCCCGAAAACCTGGCACGGCGGAGAAGGAGGAGCGCGCGCGACATCTTCTCCACTATATCCGAACCGGCTTCGAGCCCCTAATCCAGGCCGGGCGGAGCGGCAGCAGGCCAGACGGCAACGATGTGACGTCTCTCTCATAACAAGGCCCGCACCCCGGAAGAAAACCTGCGTAAACCACGTTTACACTCATGTAACCTCCAGGTAAACAACCACGGGAGGGGTATCGGGTTATGGAGGTAGAGGCATGACAATAGCGGTTCCAGAAAGGCCTCGTGGGCAGCACAAAGCCCAACCGGGCGGGCACAGCGCCCAACCGAACGGACACCCCGTCTCGATACTCGGGCAAGGCGCCAGGAGCAGCGTCCCCGGCGCGCCAGGCGCGGCGGCGCTGGACAGGTTCGGCCCGCCGACCCTTCCGGCCTCGGCCGTCGCCGGGGCCACGCGAGTCGCGGTCAAGCCGGTGCTCAGCCTCGCGGCGGGCATCGCCGAGCTGACCTGGGGCCGCTCGCGCAAGCTCGCCAAGCTCGGCTGGCCGCTGTGGATGATCGACCAGGCCGCAGACATGCTGTTGCCGCCCGCGAGGGGCGTGCGCCGGACCAGCCTGCGGCTGCGCGGGGTGCCGGTGGAGCTCGAAACCGCCGAACGGCGCAAGAAGGGGCATGCCGGGCCCGACATCTTGTTCTTCCACGGCGGCGGGTTCATCCTCGGCGGCTTCGGCACGCACCGCAGGCTGGGCGGCGCGCTCGCCAAAACCATCGGCGGCGACTGTTACCTGGTCAAATACCGCAAGCTCCCACAAGTCTCCTTCTCCGAGCTGCGCGCCGACGGGCTCGCCGCGTACCAAGGCCTCCTGGACCGGGGCGCGGACCCTTCGCGGGTGATCGTCATGGGCGACTCGGCGGGCGGGTACCTCGCCCTCGCGACCGTGCAGGCCGCGCGTGACGCGGGCCTGCCCGCGCCCGCGGGCCTGGTGCTGCTCTCGCCGTGGCTGGACTTCGACGAGCGCAGGCTGGTGCGCGACGGCGCCCGCGATCCCTTCATCCCGAGCCAATGGCCCGTGCTCATCGCGCGGACGCTGGTCCTCGCGGGCGAGCCGGACCAGGCGCACAGCCCGATCGACCGCCAGCTCGACGATCTCCCCCCGACGCTGATCCAGGTCGGCTCCTCCGAGTTCCTCTACCCCGACTCCGCCCGGCTGGCGGACGCACTCGCGAAAGCGGGGGTCGACGTCCGGATGCAGGTCTGGGAGGGGCAGATCCACGATTTCCAGATGACCGCCGACGTGAACCCCGACGCCCGCGCCGCCATCAAGCAGATCTCGGCCTTCGCCCACGAGGTCGCGGCGGCGACATAGGGGGACGCCTGCGCGCGCCGGACTGTGAGCTATCGCATAATATCGACGTCGTGAGCAGCGAGCAACCCTTCGCCGAACGACTCGGCACCGAGCGATTCACCTCGCCGAGCTGGGCCGCGAGGGTCGAGAACGCCATCGGCCTCCTGGTCGTCAAGCCGTTCATCTGGGCCTCGGCCTTTGCCGCCGACCTCTTGCGCGAATGGGCCCCCGCGCCGCTGAGCACGATCTCCCCGCACCCGATCTGGCGGCGCGCGGGCAACGGCCTGACCCGCCTGACGCTTTCCGCGCCCGAGGGCGTCGCCGTCAGCCGGGCGAAGATCCGGGGCGTCGACGTGGAACGGCTCGCCCCGAAGGCGCGCGCCGAAGCCGTCGTCCTCTATTTCCACGGCGGCGGCTTCGTCATCGGCGGCCCGTCCTCGCACCGGCTGCTGACCGGGCGCCTCGCCCTCGAATCGGGCGCGACCGTCCTCGTCCCCGACTACCGCAAACCTCCCCAGACCCCGTTCACCAGGATCGTCGACGACTGCCTCGCCGTCTACCGCCAGCTCCTCGCGGACGGGACCGACCCGAGGAGGATCGTCTTCGCGGGCGACTCGGCGGGCGGATACCTGACCGTCGCCGTCGCGCAGGCGGCGCGGGCCGCCGGGCTGCCGCTCCCCGCCGGGCTCGTCCCGCTCGCCCCCTGGCTCGACCTGCGCAAGGCGATCAATCCCGTCGGGACACGCACGGAGTACCTCATTCCCTTGCGCTGGACGAAGAGCGTCGTGGCCCAGCTCGTCGCGCCGCACGGACCGGAGGCGCTCGCCAGCCCGACCGACCGCGACCTCGCCGGGCTGCCGCCGACGCTGGTCCAAGTCAGCTCGGCGGAAGTCCTGTACCCGGAGGCCGTCCGGCTCGCGGAAGCCCTCGCGGCGGCGGCGGTCCCGGTGCGGCTGCAGGTGTGGGACGGCGTGATGCACGTCTTCCAGCTCGCGGGCGGCCTCGTGCCGGAGTCGCGGCAGGCGATCGCCAGCATCGCCGAGTTCGTCCGGACCACGACCGCCCCTGCCCAGAAAGCGAGCGCCCATGCCTGAGGCCAACCCCCGCGTCGAACGATTCGGGCCGCCGAGCGGACCGGCGAAGCTCATCGGCCTCGTGCTGCGCCGTGGCCTGAAACCCCTCTCCTCACTGGGCCTTGCGTTCCTAGTCTTTCTCGAAGAATGGACCCCCCTCGGGAAACGGGCGCAGCTGTGGCACGCACCCGTGCGCCGCGCGCTCAACGTGGCCGTGTCGCGGACGCCCGCGCCGAGAGGCGTGTCCTGGTCGAAGCTCGTCCTGAGCGGAGTCCCGGTGGAGCGAAGCGCGCCGAACCCGCAGAGCGACACGGCCGTGCTGTACCTCCACGGCGGCGCGTTCGTCGTCTGCGGCCCCGGGACGCACCGCAGGCTCGCCGGGACGCTCGCCCAAGACTCCGGGGCGACCGTCTTCTCCATCGACTACCGGATGCCGCCGCAGATCCCGTTCACCGAGATCACGGGCGACTGCCTCGCCGTCTACCGCCAGCTCCTCGCGGACGGCTACGCGCCGGGGCGGATCGTCGTCGCGGGCGACTCCGCAGGCGGCTACCTGACCATCGCCACCGCCCAGGCCATCCGCGCGGCCGGACTCCCCCTCCCCGCCGGGCTCGTGGCCATCGCCCCCTGGCTCAACCTGCGCCGATCGCTGCGCGGAGAGCGGGTCGCGAGCGAAGCGCTGATCCCGTGGCGGCAGCTGCAACTCGTCGTCCAGCAGTTCGTCGCCCCGCTCGGGCCCGAGGCTCTCGCAAATCCCGCCGACCGGGATCTTGCCGGGCTGCCGCCGGTCTTGGTCCAGGCCAGCTCGACAGAGCTCCTCTTCCCCGACGCCCAGCATCTCGCGGCCAAACTGGCCGAGGCTGGCGTGCCGACGACGTTCGAAGTCTGGGAAGGGCAGATCCACGTTTTCCAGGTCGCCGTCGACATCAACCCCGACGCCCGGCGGGCGGTCCGCAACGCCGCCGAGTTCGTGCGCCGCACGACCGGGGCCGCCGTCCCCTCCGCGCAACCGGAAACCGCGCGCTAAAGCATGCCTCGATCCGCATACTTGTCCTTCATATAGTCGTATGCTAATTTATGCACGTAATTGTTCCGACTCAACGATGAGAGGAAGCGACCATGAGCGCTCCGCATGATGTCCACACCGAGCACGAGCACCTCCACGGCCCGGATTGCGGCCACGAGACCGTCGAGCACGACGGCCACGTCGACTACCTGCACGACGGCCATCGCCACCACCCCCACGGCGACCATTACGACGAGCACTAAAGAGAACTAGAAGCGCTCGCCCCATTTTCCGGCGAACGCCACGTCCGACAGCGGCAGGCGCTTGCGCGGCGCGTTCTCCTTGGCCACAAGCCCTGGATCCGCGCCCGCGAGCCCTGCCCCGTCGAAGCCGACCGCGACCACGGCCCATGGCTCGAATCCTGCCGGGAAGCCGAAAACCGCTTTCGCGACCGCCTTGTCGAATCCGGCCATCGGGTGCGCGACCAACCCGTCCGCGACCGCCTGGAGAATGAACTGGCCGAGCGCGAGGCCGAGGTCCACCGGAGCGTACGCGATTTCGTCGGGATCGCCCGCAGCAGTCGCGGCGAACAGCACCAATGCTCCCGCCGCAGGCGCCCAAGACTGATTACCCCGGCTCAAAAGCCCTCGGAGCTTCCCGAACGTCTCATCCGGCCCGTCTGGACCGCGCAGTCCGACGATGAATCGCACCGGCTGGCGCTTGCCCCAGGTCGGGGCCCATCTCGCGGCTTCGAGGAGCGTCGTCACCTGGTCGCGTCCCACGAGCCCGGCAGGGTCGAGCAAACGCCCGGAGCGCCTCGCCGCGATCATCGGATGCAGCCGCGCCGCAGCCTCCGCGAAGTCGTCCGCCATATGTCGAGCCTACTGGCTCGCCGAGCCTATGTGTTGGTCCACCTCGGCCCGCAGCGCGCGAATCGAGTCCAACGCGTATTGCCCGTCGATCGCGGAGATCGCCATCGTGGGGACGAACTCGTCGTCCGGGATGTCCACCCTCGCCCACGGCGAGGACTCCGGGAACGAGACAGAGACGACCTGCCCCCAAGGAACCAGCTTCTCGGCGAAGAGGTTGCGCACGCCCAACCCCTCGTCGAGCACCCGGAGCCTCGGCCGGGCGAACAGCAGGGCGAGCCCGCCGAAGATCAGTCCGAGCAGCACCAACGCCACCTGGTCGGACACCCGGAAATACACCCCGGTCGCCGCAATCCGCAGCAGCACGCCGATAGTCGTGTGGATCGCCACGAGGATCACCGCGACGATCCACGCGTACACACGCATTTTCCTCGGCCGAATGACCAACGGCTGGCTCAGGCGGCGATCTCCGGCGTTATCGGCTCCTCGTGTACCCATTCCGCCTCCGTACACGTCGTCGCCTGCTGTCTTGGATCTCATCCGCCTGATCCCAGCCGGGAAATACTGTGCTCATGCCGAACGCAGCCGCCGCAACGCGAGCGCCGTGTTGATCGCCGCAGCGGCGGCCTCCCCGCCCTTGTCCTCCGCAGAATCCGGCAGTCCGGCGCGGTCCACCGCCTGCTCGCGGTTCTCGGTGGTCAGGACTCCGTGGGTGATCGGCGTGCGGGAGTCGAGGCTCGCGCGCAAAAGCCCCTGCGCCACCGTCTGCCACACGTAGTCGAAGTGGGCCGTGTCGCCGCGCACGACGACGCCGAGCGCGACGACCGCGTCGTTGCTCTCGGCCAGCTCCTGCGCGAGGATCGGGAGCTCCAATGCGCCAGCGGCCCGGACCACCTCCGTCTTCACCTGCGCCCGATCGGCCACCCGCAACGCGCCCGCAAGGAGCGCCTCCACGATGTCCGCGTGCCAATCCGACGCGACGATCCCGATGGTGAGCCCGGACGCGTCGCCGCTCAAGGCCAGCCCCGGCGCGTGCTCGCCCGCGCTCACGCCAGCCCTTCGTTCAACAAGGCCTCAGCCTGCACCGCTTCTTCCAAACCGTGCAGCTCATGGCCCATCCGGTCGCGTTTGGTCTGCAAGTAGCGCAAGTTCTCCGCGTTCGCCCGCATCGGCATCGGCACCCGGTCGTGGATCGTGAGCCCGTAGCCGTCCAAGCCGACCCGTTTGGCCGGGTTGTTCGTGAGCAGCCGCATCGAGCGGATGCCCAAGTCCACGAGGATCTGCGCCCCGACCCCGTAGTCGCGGGCGTCGGCGGGCAGGCCGAGCTGCAAGTTCGCGTCCACCGTGTCGGCGCCTTCGTCCTGCAGCTCGTACGCCCGGAGCTTCGCGAGCAGGCCGATGCCTCGGCCCTCGTGCCCGCGCATGTACAGCACAACGCCCCTGCCCTCTTTGGCGACGATCTCCATCGCCGCGTCGAGCTGCGGGCCGCAGTCGCATCGCAAGCTGCCGAACACATCGCCGGTCAGACACTCCGAATGCACGCGGACCAGCACGTCCTCCCCGTCCGTGATGTCGCCGTAGACCATCGCCACATGCTCGGCCTCCTCGTACGCGCAGGAGTAGCCGAGCGCGCGGAACACCCCGTGCCGGGTCGGAAGCCTCGCCTCCGCCTCACGGCGCACATGCTTCTCGTAGCGCCTGCGGTAGCGGATCAAGTCCGCGATCGACACGCGGGCGAGGTCGTGCTCCTCGGCGAAGACCCTGAGCTCGTCGCCCTTGGCCATCTGCTCCTCGTCCTTGGTGCTCACGATCTCGCAGATCACCCCGGTGGGGCGCAGCCCGGCGAGCCTGGCAAGGTCCACGGCGGCCTCGGTGTGCCCCGGCCTGCGCAGCACGCCGCCCGGCTTCGCGCGCAGCGGCACCATATGCCCAGGCCTGGTGAGGTCGGAAGCATTCGTGCCAGGGTCGGCGAGGAGCCGGATCGTGTGGGCGCGGTCGCGAGCGGAAATGCCCGTCCCGATCCCCTCCTTCGCGTCCACGGTCACCGTGTAGGCCGTGCCCCGGCGGTCTTGGTTCACCCGGTACATCGGCGGGAGGTCGAGCCGGTCGCAGTCCTCTTCCTCCATCGGCACGCAGAGGTAGCCGGAGGTGTGGCGGATCATGAACGCGACCAGCTCCGGGGTTGCTTTCTCGGCCGCGAACGTGAGGTCGCCCTCGTTCTCCCGGTCCTCGTCGTCCACCACCACGACCGCTTTGCCGTCGGCGATGTCTTTGATCGCCCGCTCGATGCTGTCGAAACCGCTCATCGGTCCACCCCCGAGGTCAGCCTCTCCACATATTTCGCGATCACATCAACCTCCAGGTTCACCACGTCGCCGACTGCGTGACGACCGAGCGTGGTCGCCCGAAGTGTTTCGGGGATGAGCGACACTTCGAAGAACGCCACAGCGCCGTTCTCTGTTCCCGCCGCCTTGCCGACTGCGCTCACGGTGAGGGAAACCCCGTCCACCGTGATCGAACCTTTGTGGGCGACGTACTTCTCAAGGTCTTCGGGGAGGCTGATCCGCACCACGTCCCACGACTCCGCCTTGGTTTGGCCGAGCACTCGCCCGATGCCGTCCACATGGCCTTGGACGAGGTGTCCGCCGAGCCGGGCGCCGAGGGCGAGGGCGCGCTCCAGGTGCACCAGCGAACCGGGCTCGAGCGCGCCGACGCTCGTGTGGCGAAGGGTCTCGCCCATCGCGTCCACCACGAACACGCCTGGTTCGGGCTGGTCGATCACGGTGAGGCACACCCCGTTCACGGCGATGGAATCGCCATGGCGGGCGTCCTCGACCACGCGCTGCGCCTTGATGGCGAGCTGCGCCGAATCGCCGATCGGTTTGAGCCAGGCCACCTCGCCAAGCTCCTCAACGAGGCCGGTAAACATAAGAGCCACGATACCCTTCGAGAAAGATCGGTCGAACCACGCCGCCGCGGACTGCCCGCTCAGCCGGGGATCATGGTGTGCCGCTGGCCGGTCGGGCTGGTCCAGTGGACGGTTCCGTCGGGTGATTGTTCGTCTCGCCAGTGGCCGTGTGTTTTGGCGCGATGGTGGTGTCTGCATAGACGTTTCAGGTTTTCGGGGATTGTTTGTCCGCCTGCTTGTGGATCCTCATGGTCAAAGGGAATGGTGTGGTCGAGTTCTGTTCGGGCTCTTCGGTAGCAGCCGGGAAACCTGCAGTGCTGGTCGCGGGTGTTCACATGAACTTCGAGGCTCGGGGTGGGTTTGTACTGGTCGGGTGTGGTGGTGAAGCGGATGCGTTTGGCGGCTTTCGCGAGCATCCGCGCGAGGTCTGCGCCGATGGGCGCTCCGTCCAGGAGCGCGGGTGCGGCGTCGCCAGCCAGAAGCGTGGTCTCGGTGATGACGAGTTCGATGTTTTTGGCGTGCCGTGCTGGTCGTTGGGCCGCCTCGCAGGTGTCTCGTCCGCATTCGCAGACAAGTTGGTGCTCAGATCCGAGGATCGCGAGCGCGTCGCTGTGCCGGGTGAAGATGGGACGCGGATCCTGCGGGCAGACCGTGCGGGCGATGGCGTCGAGTCTCTCGCGCAATTCGGCTGCGGCTTCCAGTGGCATGGTGCCGCGCAGGTCGGCCATGCCGTCACTGACCGGGGTGATCGTGAACGATCGCGACTTGTGCGCCCGCTCCCGCCGCCGCTTGCACCAGTCCGGATCGAGCCGCAAGTACTGGGCCTCCATCAACTGCGAGATCTTCCCGTACGAGTGCGCCCGCCAGCGCGGGGCCTGCACGGCGAGCCACGCGTCCAACTCCTCCCGCCAACCCGAAGGAGCGAAACCCAGGTTCTCACCCACGAACCGAGCCGCCTTCGCAGTGACCTCGGCCGCCGCCAGTTTTGATCCCAGTTTCGGGTAGTTCACGGTCATGTCCTCCGCGAAGGAGAGCATCGCCTCCGCTCCCCGAGACGACACCCCCAACGCCGGACCGAGCTCAAGGAGGACAGCCTCACGAGTCGCGAAGGAGAAAATCCCCTTCCCAACAGCCTCCTCCACAATCTGCCGTTGGGCGATGTCATCCGCGATAGAGGCCACCATCGTCGCCTTGCACGACAGCAGCACCGCCTCCAAACGCTCCATCTCCACGAGCGCCGCGAACTTCGTCTTCACATCCGCGCAGGCCTCCGGCCGGAGATCCCTGAACAGATCCTCCGACACGATTCCCCTCGCATCATCCATACGTTCGATTCTACATGAAAACACCAGGCAGGACAAGAGAAAAATAAGAAAAATACCGCTACGGCGCGTTGCGCGGGACCAAGCGCACCACGATGTCCTCGCCCGCCTGGCGCACATCCTCGACCGTGAATCTCAGCGCGTCGGCGAGCGTCCCGATCCCCAAATCGCCGACGGCGGACGGGCCCGCACCGAGCAAGGCCGGCGCCACATGCGCCTGCACGAGGTCCACCAGCCCGGCTTTGAGGAACGCGGCCGCGAGCGTCGGCCCCCCTTCGAGCAGAACGTGGACCGCGTCGCCGAGCATCGCGAGCGCCTCGGCGGGGTCGTGGGTCTTCGCGAGGATCGTCGGAGCCGCGTCATCGAGCACCCTCGCCCCAGCAGACAGCTCGGAGCGCCCGACCACGACCCTCGTCGGCTGATGCGGCGCGAGAGAGCCGTCTGGCAGCCTCGCCGTGAGCCACGGGTCGTCCACAAGCGCCGTGCCTGTGCCCACGATGATCGCGTCGAGCTCGGCGCGCATCGCATGGACGGACTCGCGGGCCTGCGGGCCGGTGATCCACTGGCTCGTGCCGTCCTTCGCGGCGATCCGCCCGTCCAGGGTCGCCGCGAATTTCCACGTCACATGCGGCCTGCCGGTTCGTTGCCGATGCAGCCATTCCCGCAGCGGACCGGCGCTGACCTCGTCCGCCAACACCCCAGAGCGGACCCGGACGCCAGCCGCCTCCAGCGAGCCTGCGCCGCCCGAGGAACGCGGATTTGGATCGGGCGCCGCGTACACCACCTCGGCGATCCCCGACGCGATGAGCGCCCGCGCGCACGGCCCGGTGCGCCCGACGTGGTTGCAGGGCTCCAGCGTGACGTACGCCGTGGCGCCCCGCGCCCGGTCCCCCGCCTCGGCGAGCGCCACCACCTCGGCATGCGCCTGGCCCGGCGGCTGGGTCGCTCCGCGACCGACAACCTGCCCCTCCGGGCTCACCAAGATCGCCCCGACCGGAGGGTTCGGGCTGGTGCGCCCGCGAACCGCATAGGAGGCCGCGACAGCCTGGCGCATGAACTCCTCGTCGACAGCGTCCGGGCGTTCAGGCATGGGCACAGCATAAGCGAGCCGGCATGCTTGAGAGATGACCGACGAACGAGCCGAGCACCTCGTCCACATCTGCGGCGAGGCCGAATGGCACGCCGCCCGCGAGAGCGCCGCCTATACCGCGCCGTCGCTCGACGAGGTCGGATTCATCCATCTCTCGGCCCCCGGGCAAGTCCACATCCCGGCGAATCTGTTCTACGCAGGCCGGGCGGACCTGGTGCTGCTGCGTGTGGACCCGGGCAAGGTCCCCGACCCGATCCGATGGGAGGAGGGAGTCCCTCCGTCCGCCGACGGATCGACATTCCCCCACCTCTACGGGCCGTTGCCGACTGCCGCCGTGATCGCGGCCGAGCCATACCGGCCGGGGCCGGACGGCAGGTTCGAGCCGCTCACGCGTTGAGCGCGGCCTGGCGCAACGCCTCGACGGCCCCAGCAGGGTCCTCCGCGCCGTACACGGCGGACCCGGCGACGAAACAGTCCACGCCCGCCTCGGCGGCCGCCTCGATCGTGCTCAGGTTGATCCCGCCGTCGATCTCGATGAGCACAGTGAGCTCGCCCCGGTCTTTGACCGCGCGCAGCTTGCGCACCTTGTCGAGCACCTCGGGCATGAACTTCTGGCCGCCGAAACCCGGCTCGACGCTCATGACGAGCACTGTGTCGAAACCGCGCAGCACTTCGAGGTACGGCTCAAGCGCCGTGCCCGGTTTGATGGCGAGGCCCGCGCCCGCCCCTGCCGCGCGTATATCCCTGGCCACGGCGAGCGGATCGTCCGTCGCCTCCGCGTGGAAAGTGACGTTCTTCGCGCCGATCTCCGCGTACTCCGGCGCCCAACGGGCCGGGTCCTCGATCATGAGGTGGCAGTCCAGCGGAATATCGGTGACTCTTTTGATGCTCGCCACCACAGGCACGCCGAGCGTGAGGTTCGGGACGAAATGGTTGTCCATCACATCGACGTGCAGCCAGTCCGCGCCATGCACGGCGGCGACGTCGCGGGCGAGGTTCGCGAAGTCGGCGGACAGGATGGACGGAGCGATCATGGGGGTTCTCTGCTGCGGCACCCAGCCAGTCTATAAACCGGCGAGATGATGCAGAATAGGAGCGTCCCCGCCCTCGTCCCTGTAAGGATCCCCGATGCCCTGTCTCGCTCGGGCCGTCGCGCTCACGGCCGTCCTCTCGCCCCTCTTCGCCCCCGGCATCGCCGAGGCTGACCCGAACCCGGACTGCGCCGTGTTGCAGCAGGCCGCAGGCAGCTACTCCAAGCTCGCCAGCCACTTCGCCTCGCTGCGCAAGGTCGCCGAGCAGCCGGGCCAGCACGCTGAAGCCACGCGCGAGCTCGCCGACCAGGCCCGTTCCATGGGAGACACGTTGCGCGACCTCTCGGGCAAGCTCACGAGCCAAGACTTGAAGAGCCTCTACTGGGAGGACGCCCTGTCCTTCGACGACTACGCCGACGCGCTCACCAACAACATCAACTCGGGCGACGCCTCCGCCGTGAAAGACGCGCACGCCCGCAACGTCAAGGCCGTCAACGCGGCCAACGACGCGTTCTACGCGGCCTGCAAGCGCTGACAGCCCGCGCGCACAGGACGGCGGCGGTTCGATAAAGAAACCGTCGCCCCCCGCCCGAACGCCTTTTCCGCGCCACGGCCTCGGACGTAGGCTGCGGGACATGCAGATTTCCCGTGCCCTCGCCCTCGCCCTGCCGCTGCTCGCCGCGCAGGCTCCGGCCGCGACCGCCGCGCCGAGCACGAGCGACTGCGCCGTGTTCAAGGGCGCGGACGCCGATCTGACCTTGCTGGCGGGCGCTTTGCGCACCATCGGCAGCGTCGTCTCCGACGACGCGTCGGCGCACGACAAGCGGGAGGCCGCCCAGACGACCGGGGAGACCCTGGTCAAAACGAGCGACATCCTCGCCAACGTGGCTTCGAGCGTGTCCGACCCGGGGTACCGCACGACGGTCTCCGACTACTCCGCGTCGATCAAAGAGCTCGGCGACCTCGTCGAGTCGATCAACGGCGCGCCCGACGAGGCCACCACGCACAAGGCGCAGGAGATCGCCAAACGCGTGGACAGCCTGTCGGGCGACTACGACAAGGCGCACAACGCGGCCTGCGCGGGGTGAGGCCGGGGCGGTCCTTTAAAATCCCACAGGCCGATACGGCCACAGGGAGGAAGGGGACCAGAACCATGGCGGAGAACGAGTCGTCGGAGCAGCTCGCCGCGTTGCGCGAGAGCGCCCGAGAGCTGATCCGGTCCGGGTTCGTCACACACGACGACCTCTACGAGCACCTCGCCGACGACGGCGTCTCGGAGGAGCAGGCCCGCGATATCGTCGACCAGGAGTGGCAGGCGCGCCTCGCCGAGCAGCAGACGTGGGCCGCGCCGAGCGACTACGACCGGCTGGCGGCGGTGTTCGAGGAGCTGGAGCGCAGGCGGATCGTCGCGCGGATGAACTTCACATGCTGCAACTCTTGCGGGCACTTCGAGATCGAGACCGAGCGGGACGAGTCCATGCCGGACGCGACCGGCTACGTCTTCTTCCACGGGCAGGACGCCGCCCAGCTCGGCGACGCCCCGACCAGCTTGCACCTGCGGTACGGCACGTTCGAGGAGCCTGCGGCGGCCGAGGACTACGGGCCGCTGGAGCTCGCCGTCGCGCGGGTGGCCGAAGCCGTGCTCGCCGAGCACGGCTTCGCGGTCGAACCTGTCGCCGACTCCCAGACCTGCGTCGCCGTCCCGATCACCGACTGGCGCAAACCGCTGCCGGAGCAGGCCCCCGCCACAGCCTTGTTATAGCCTCCATATAGGGCTAACATTGTGACGCGAGCCATAGGCGATCACACCCAGGAGGCGACGATGCCGGTCCGAATTCCCGCACTGCCGAAACCCAGGATCAGCACCCTGCCAGGCATGGCGGCCCTGGAGCGATGGGCCGCCGGACACGACTTCCCCGAGGTCGCCTATTCCCGTCCCCCGTCGGGCAGCGGGTTGAAACCAGTGGTCGGCGACAACGGGCTCCCCTTCGTCGGGCACGCCGTCGAGATGTTCCGAAGCGGCCCCGCATACGTCGAGCGCCTGTACCGCGACCGCGGCCCGGTGAGCTATCAGAAATCCGTCGGCATACCGTTCGTCTGGGCGCTCGGCCCGGACGCGACGCAATTCGTGTTCACCAACGCCGAGAAGAAGATCTCCCAACAGGGCTGGGAGCCGATCATCGGCCCGTTCTTCCGCCGTGGGCTCATGCTGCTCGACTTCCCCGAGCACCTCGCGCACCGGCACATCATGCAGGAGGCGTTCACCCGCGTCGCGCTCGCCGGATACGTCGAGCACATCGACGAGGTGGCCGCGGGGGCGATCCGGGCCTGGCCGGGCGACGGCCGCGCCTTCCGCATCCACAACGCCGCCAAAGAGCTCACCCTCGACATCGCGTCTGTCGTGTTCATGGGGCACAAGCACGGCGAGATCAGCCGCGCCGAGCTGGAGCGGGTGAACACCGCGTTCCTCGACACCACCCGCGCGGGCGGGGCCTTCGTCCGCCGCCCGGCCCCCGGCGCGCCGTGGTGGAAGTGGAACAAAGGGCTCGCTGGCCGCAAGCTCCTCGAGCGCTTTTTCGCGGAGCGCATCCCCGCCCACCGAGGGGCCCAGGGGAAAGACATGCTCACCGTCCTGTGCAACGCGGTGACGAAAGACGGCCAGAGCTTCGCCGACGCGGACATCGTGAACCACATGATCTTCCTGATGATGGCCGCGCACGACACGTCGACTTCGACCTCGACGACCATGGCCTACTACCTCGCCGCGAACCCGCAGTGGCAGGAGCGGGCGCGGGACGAGTCCGCGCGACTCGGCGACGGGCCGCTCGACATCGACGCGCTCGACAAGCTGGAGAGCCTCGATCTGGTGATGAACGAGTCGCTGCGGCTGGTGACGCCCCTTCCGTTCAATGTGCGCAAGGCGTCCGAAGACCTGGACCTGCTCGGCTATTACGTGCCGAAGGGCTCCATGATCGGCGTCTACCCGATGCTCAACCACCGGCTGCCCGAGATCTGGACCGAGCCCGCGAGGTTCGACCCTGACCGCTTCGCCGAGCCGCGCAACGAGCACAAACGCCACCGCTACGCGTTCTCGCCGTTCGGCGGCGGCGCGCACAAATGCATTGGCATGGTCTTCGGCCAATTGGAGATCAAGGCGATCCTGCACCGGATCCTCCGCGAGTACCGGATCGAGCTGGCCAACCCCCGCTACCGGCCGAAATGGGACCACGCGGGGATGCCCTTGCCGGTGGACGGCATGCCGCTCGTCCTTCGCCCGCTGCGGCGTTGAGGACGAGCCGTGCTCTACACTTCTGACGCGTTGTCGCGTGTTCGCCAGAGTTGGAGGGGGTTGCCCGTGTTTCTTCGTATGCCCTATGCGGTCGCTATGGGCGTGGCGGCGCTTCTCGCGCCGCTCAATGTGTCCGGCACGGCCGCCGCCGAGCCTGCCTCCGCCGACTGCGCGACGCTCAAGCAGGTCGAAACCGACCTCGTGTCCTTCACAAAGGATTTGCAGTCCCATGCCGAGTCGATGAGCTCCGCGCTCGCCCTCGACCCGGACGACCCGGACCGCCAGACCATAGGCGAGATCCTTGGCTCCACCGGGGACATGCTCCAAGGCGCCGCCGACGACGTCACGACCGCGTCGTACCGCAGCGCCTTAGAAGCCTTCGCCGACTTCTTCCACCGCAGCGCGCGCCTGGCCCTCGGCGAAGAGGGGGCCTCTCCCTCGGAGATCAAGCGATTCAAAGAGCAGGGCGAGTCCCTTGGCGGCGACGTCGACACCGCGTACGCCCACGCCTGCGACACGGCTGCCGCCAGCTGACCTAGCTACGCCGTCCGGCTCCGGCCCGACAGCGCGAACGCCGCGAACACCCCGGCGAGAGCGCCGCACAAATGCCCCTGCCACGAGACGCCCGGCTGCCCCGGCAGCACGCCCCACAGCACTGCCCCGTAGCAGAAGAACACGGCAGCGCCGATCAAGACCTGGCCGGGCTTGCGGCTGAAAAACCCCTGCACGATCAAAAAGAGCAGCCAGCCGAAGATCAGCCCCGACGCGCCGATATGCACGGTGTGCCACGGCGAGCCGATGTCGCCGATGAGCCACGTGCCGAATCCGCCGAGCAGCCAAATGACCGCCGTCGCGAGAAGGAACCTGCCCAATCCGGCGAGGACTCCGACGAGCCCGAGCACCAGGACCGCCCCCGCGTTGGCGTTGAGATGCTGCCATCCCGCGTGCAGGAGCGGCGCGAAGAGGATCCCCCACAGCCCGTCCGTCTCCAGCGGGCGGATGCCGTACCGGTCCAGTCGGTGCCGGTCCCACTGGTCGGCGAGCTCGACCGCGTAGAGCAGCGCGAGATAGCCGAGGACCAGCGTCGTCCCAATGCTCCATCGGTCCCGGCGCGTCAGTGGGGCCGGGACGTCGGGGGGGCTCATGCTCATAGTTCCAGCCTGGCCGCTGCCGCCCGAGACGTCAACCGATCTTGTTGCGCGTGCCACACCCATGACGCATACTGGAGCACATCAGTTTCAAAAGCGCACAACTGTTTCAGTTCCGTGGGACAAGGGAGAAGACCATGCTCGCTCGAGCCGCCCTCGCCGTCGCGTTCGCCGCGCTCGTCTCCGCGCCCCTCGCGCACGCCGACGACCGGCACGACTGCGAGCTGTTCAGGAACAACTCCGGCGAGGTCCTCAGCAACACGGAAACCGCCGTCGACCACATGCAGCAGGCTTCGCAGGACCAAGGGCGGGACGCGGCACAGGACGCGGCCAGCGCCATCGTCTACTTCCGCCAGGCGGGCGACGCCGCGAAACTGCTCGCCACCAGCCTGCAGTCCTCCTCGGGCCAGTCGGCGGCGACCAAACTCGACGAGGCTTTGTACGCGCAGGCGGACGCCTTCGAGGGCACGATCAAGGGACAGGGCAGCCAGGCTTCGCAGGACAAGCTCAAGGCTGCGGGCAGCGACCTGAAGGCCGCGATCGAAGGTTTCAAACAAGCCCTTCAGGGAGCGTGTGGGACGTAACGCCCCTCCTCGCCCACGGACGCTGCGGCCTCGCCTATGATATTTACATAGTTTCGCCTAGCAAATCTTCCTGGAAGGTTGACCGATGATGTCTGCTCGTCTCGCCGCCTCGCTCGCCGCGCTCGCCTGTGGCTTCGGCCCGCTCGTGATCGCCCCCGAGGCGCTCGCCGCGCCCCCCGGACGGACGAACGGCCACGACTGCGACGTGTTCAACGCGAACGACGACGCGATCCAGGGCGATCTGGACACGATCAACGGCATCGTCGCAGGCTATTACACGTCGTGGGTCGGCAACAGCTTCTTCGGCGACGAGCAGTACGGCGAATTCGACCCGGACGACCTCAACACGGTCCTCCACGCGACGAGCACCCTCTCCTCCCACGCGGACGGCGCGAAGAAGGGCATGCAGACCGACGGGGCCAACCTCGCGCTGCAACGCCTCGCGAGCGACTCCAGCGCCCTCCACGACACCGTGCTGAAAGTGCAGGACGGCACCTACCGCCCCCGCCAGCTCGGCTTGGTCAGGGACATGCTGGACCGGTCGATGAACAACTACCACAACGCGTACTCGTTCGCCTGCGGCGGCGACGTCGTCGAACCGCAGCACTGACCCGCTGTTCGTTTCCCCCGCCCGCGTGCCGCATACTGGTCGCGCAAGCTTTATTCGAGTTCGTGGGAAAGGGAAACCTTATGTCTATTCGTGCTGTCTTCGCCGCCGCGCTCGCGGCCGCCGCCCTTCCGCTCGCCGCGCCCGTCGCGGCGCATGCGGAGAGCAACGACTGCGTCGTCCTCAACAACTACTACCACAACATCAACGACCTGCTGCAGCAGCAAAATGCCGTCATGGAAACCGCGCACGAGGCGGCGAGGAACGAGAACTACGACGAGTTCTACTCGCTGGTCCAGCAAGTCTCCCACTTGCTCGGAGCGACCGCAGACCAATACCGAGGCGCGGGCTCTCGGGTCATCTCCCCCATGTACCGCCAAGTTTTGATGCAATACGCAGGCACGGAATCCGAGCTTTCCGGCATTTACGGCATGGTCGCCTCCACTCGCAATCAGACCGAATACCAAAAGAACCGTGGGAGCGAACTCGGCAACTGGCTCAGCGACCACAGCGACGACTACGACAACATCACCAATGCCGCCTGCTCGGCGTGACAATCCGACACCGGGCTCAAGGGACCGCCGCTCAGCCGAGCGGCGGTCCTTTCAGTTGAGCACTGTCAATTGAGCACTGTCAGTTGAGCACTGTCAGTTGAGCACGTCGAGCACGACCCACGCCGCCACAGCCGACGGCAACAGCGAGTCGAGCCGGTCCATGATCCCCCCGTGGCCCGGCAGGAGCGTGCCCATGTCTTTGATGCCGAGGTCGCGCTTGACCTGCGACTCGACCAAGTCGCCGCCAGCCGCGGTGAGCACCATGAGCGCGCCGAGCGCCACGCCCACCCAGTACGGCTGCCCCAGGAGCAGGCGCACGACCAGGATCGATCCGATCTGGCTGAACACCACCGCGCCCGCGAAGCCCTCCCAGGACTTCCCCGGGCTGATCGCAGGCGCCATCGGATGCTTGCCGAAGAACACGCCGGTCACATAGCCGCCCACATCGGAGCAGGCCACGACGACGAACAGACACACAAGCTGCTTCCAGCCGTCCGTCCCGCTCTGCAGGAGCAGGACGGTGAACGAGGCGAAGAACGGTATCCACGTCACCACGAAAACCGTGTGCGTCACCTCGGCGACGTAGTGGTCGGGCTTCCCGTTCAGCCCTTTGCGCAGCAAACACCACACCAGGCACACCACGACTGTCGCGGCGTACGCGGCGAGCATCCCGTTCGTCCCTTTGAAGAAACTGGCCCACACGATCCCCTGCCCGCCGAGGACCGCAGGAAGGTACAGCGTCGCGACCCCGTGCTCGTTGAACCGTTTCGCGACCTCGATGGTGGCGATGGCCATGGCGACCGCCACCACGACGACCCAGAGTTTCGGAGCCAGCCAGAGCACCGCGACGATCATCGCCCCCAGCGACACCCCGACCGTGATCGCGGCGGCGAGGTTCCGCCCGGCTTTGGCCCTTTTTTTAAGCTGGCCCGGTTTCGGTTGACCCGGTTTCCTCGGCTCATGACGCGTGTCTGCCGCCATTGTGCGCATTACTCCTCGGCCTCACGGCGGCGGCTCGATCAGACTTCGAGCAGCTCGGCTTCCTTCTTCTTCACCAGCTCGTCGATCGTCCCCACGAACTTCGCGGTGAGCTTGTCCAGCTCTTTCTCGGCCCGCGCGACATCGTCCTCGCCAGCCTGGCCCTCTTTCGAGAGCTTGCCGAGCTGGTCGTTCGCCTTGCGCCGCACGTTGCGCACGGTCACCCTGGCTTCCTCCGCCTTGCCCCTGGCCTGCTTGGCGAACTCCTTGCGCCGCTCCTCCGTGAGCGCGGGGATCGCCACGCGGACCACTTGGCCGTCGTTGCTCGGGTTCAGGCCGAGGTCGCTCTTCTGGATAGCCTCCTCGATGGCGCGCAACTGGCTCGCCTCGTACGGCTTGATGACCACCAGCCGAGCGTCGGGGGTCTGCACGCTGGAGATCTGCGGGATCGGAGTCGGGGTGCCGTAGTAGTCAACGACCACTTTGGCGAAGAGGGAGGCCGTCGCCCTGCCGGTGCGGATGGCGGCGAAATCGTCCTTGGCCACCTCGACGGCCAGCTCCATCCGCTCTTCGGCCTCGAAGAGGATCTCATCGATCATCGCGTTACCACCTCACTAGTGTGCCGATGCGCTGGCCCGAAACCGCACGCGCGATATTGCCCGGCTCAAGCAAATTGAACACCAGCATCGGCATCTTGTTGTCCCGGCACACCGCGAACGCGGCAGCGTCCGCCACTTTCAGTCCGCGCTCCAGCGCCTCCTGGAAGGTCAGCTCGTCGTACTTGACCGCGTCCGGGTTCTTCTTCGGGTCGTCCGAGTACACCCCGTCCACGGCCTTCGCGAGCAGCACCACCTCGGCTCCGACCTCCAGCGCGCGCTGCGCGGCTGTGGTGTCGGTCGAGAAGTACGGCAAGCCCATGCCCGCGCCGAAGATGACCACGCGGCCCTTCTCCAGGTGGCGCTTGGCGCGCAGCGGGATATAGGGCTCGGCGACCTGGCCCATCGTGATGGCCGTCTGCACGCGGGTGTCGATGCCCCGCTTCTGCAGGAAGTCCTGCAGCGCCAGGCAGTTCATCACGGTGCCGAGCATGCCCATGTAGTCCGCGCGGGACCGCTCCAGGCCGCGCTGTTGCAGCTCGGCGCCTCGGAAGAAGTTCCCGCCGCCGATCACCACTGCGACTTGGACGCCCTGGGAGACCACGTCGGCGATCTGCTCGGCGACAGTGTCGACCACGTCGGGGTCGACGCCGACGCTCCCGCCGCCGAACATTTCGCCGCCGAGCTTGAGCAAGACTCGGCTGTACCCCTGGCGGGGCGGGTTGGCAGGTTCTGCGACGGGAGCTTCAGTCATGGCTGGCTCAGTTCTGGCCGACCTCGAACCGGACGAACCGGACGATTTCGGCGCCTGCGGACTTGAGCTGGTTCGCGACCGTCTGCTTCGGGTCGGCGAGGCTGGCCTGCTCCAGCAGGACGACGTCCTTGTAGAAAGCGCCCACACGGCCCTCGACGATCTTCGGGATGGCCTGCTCGGGCTTGCCCTCCGAGCGGGTGATCTCCTCGGCGACGCGACGCTCCTGCGCGACGACTTCCTCCGGGACGTCGTCACGGCTGAGGTACTTCGCCTTCAGCGCCGCGATCTGCTTGGCGGCCCAGTCGGCGGCCTCCGCGGCCTTGTCGCCCTCGCCGGTGTACTCGACGAGCACGCCGATGGCGGGCGGCAGGTCCGAGCTGCGCTGGTGCAGGTAGGTCGCGACCTTGCCGTCGAAGGAGGCCACCCGGCCGAGGACCAGCTTCTCGCCGATCTTCGCGGACAGCTCGTCGACCGCCTCTTTCACGGTCTTGCCGTCGAGGTCGGCCGCTTCGAGCTCGGCCGTGGACTGCGGCCGGGCGGTCGCCGCGGCCTTCACGATCCGCTCGGCGAGCGACTGGAAGTCGCCGCCCTTCGCGACGAAGTCCGTCTCGCAGTTGAACTCGACGAGCACACCGTCAGCGGTGACGACGAGGCCCTCGCCGGTGGTCCGCTCCGCGCGCTTGCCGACATCCTTGGCGCCTTTGACCCGGAGGATCTCCACGGCCTTGTCGAAATCGCCGTCGGTCTCGACGAGCGCGTTCTTGCAGTCCATCATGCCCGAGCCGGTGAGCTCGCGCAGGCGTTTCACGTCAGCGGCGGTGTAGTTCGCCATCGTGGTTCTCCCTTTGGGTCGTTGTTGTGCCAGTAGGTTCTTCGGCGAAGCGCGTCGGGTTAGGAGGCGTCTGCCTCGGTCCCCTCGGTCGCGGCGGGCTCGGCCGCAGCAGGCTCGGCCTCGGCGGACTCGGCCGCAGCAGGCTCTTCCGCGACTGCCTCGGCAGCCGGAGCCTCGGCCTCGGCAGCCGGAGCTTCGGCGGCCGGGGCGAGCAGCTCCTGCTCCCACTCGGCGAGCGGCTCGGCCTCGGCGTTGGCGCCGCCGCGGTTGCTCGCGCGCTGCTGCAGGCCTTCGGCGACCGCGGTGGCGACCACGCGGGTCAGCAGGGCGGCCGAGCGGATCGCGTCGTCGTTCGCGGGGATCGGGTAGTCCACCAGGTCCGGGTCGCAGTTGGTGTCGAGGATCGCGACCACCGGGATGCCCAGCTTGCGGGCCTCGCCGACGGCGATGTGCTCCTTGTTGGTGTCGACGACCCAGAGCGCGGACGGCAGCTTGGCCATGTCGCGAAGGCCGCCGAGGCTGCGGTCCAGCTTGTTCATCTCACGGGTGAGGCCGAGGATCTCTTTCTTGGTGCGCCCGGAGAAACCGCCGGTCTGCTCCATGGACTCGAGCTCCTTGAGGCGCTGGAGGCGCTTGTGGACGGTCTGGAAGTTGGTGAGCATGCCGCCGAGCCAGCGCTGGTTGACGAAAGGCATGCCGACACGGGCGGCCTCGGTCGCGATGGGCTCCTGCGCCTGCTTCTTCGTGCCGACGAAGAGGACCGTGCCGCCGTGCGCGACGGTCTCTTTGACGAACTCGTACGCGCGGTCGATCGAGGTCAGCGTCTGCTGCAAGTCGATGATGTAGATGCCGTTGCGGTCGGTGAAGATGAATCGCTTCATCTTCGGGTTCCAACGGCGGGTCTGGTGCCCGAAATGTGCGCCGCTGTCGAGCAGCTGCCGCATAGTCACCACAGCCATGGTGAACACCCCTTTAGGTTTTTCGAGAAACGCCGCCCTTTTCGGGAACGCCGCCTCTGGTCGGTTCCGCCTGGGCCGGTCGGCCGCAAGCCCTGGTGCCAGACTCAGCGGCACGCCCGTCGTTCTTCAAGGCCCGACGGGACCGTCCTGCCGTGAGCGGATTCCCTCGCGAGAGGGATTGCTGACACGCGAAGTCACCGCACTGAGTCAAATCACGCAGCGCGGTGCGGTCACGAGTCTAGCAGTGAGTGCGCCCAATCGGCTAATCGCTCCAGCCGCCCCTGCGCGGCGGTCCTCGCGCCTGGCAGCGCGTCTTCGGCGGGGACCGGCTCGGTCGCTTCGAGGTAGACCTTGAGCTTCGGCTCAGTGCCCGACGGACGGACCACGGCGCGCAGGCCGTCGCCCGTCAGGACCACCGCGTCCGTGCGGGATTCCGGGGCCGCCTGCGCCAGGTCCTCGAACACGACGGGCTCGCCGTCGAGCTCGGCTGGCGGGGCCGAGCGCAGCCGTGCCATTGTCTTCGCGATACCGCTGAGGGCGGCGAACCGCAGCGAGACCTGCTTGGTCGCGTAGACGCCGAGCTCGAGCGCGTAGTCGTCGAAGACCTGCGCGACGGTCCGCCCCTTGGCCTTGAGGTCGGCGACGAGGTCGGCCGCGAGCACCGCCGCGCTGATCCCGTCCTTGTCGCGCACCGCGTCGGGGTCGACGCAATGGCCGATGGCCTCCTCGTACGCGTAGACGAGCCCCTCGCCCGCGCGGGCGAGCCATTTGAAGCCGGTCAGGGTGCGCGCGTGCCGGGTGAGCCGCGCCGCCGCGAGGGCCTGCAGCTGGCGGGAGGAGACGATGGTGCTCGCGGTGAGGGGGTCCTCCGTCGGCGAGTTCTCAAGGACCCAGCCGCCGAGGAGCGTCCCCGTCTCGTCCCCGTTGAGCATCCGCCAGCCGTTCGGGCCCTTGACTCCGATGGCGCAGCGGTCCGCGTCCGGGTCCAATGCGATGGCGAGATCCGCGTCCACCCGCTCGGCCAACGCGAGCAGGAGGTCCGTCGCGCCAGGCTCCTCCGGGTTCGGGAAGCTCGTCGTCGGGAAGTCCGGATCCGGCTCGAACTGCTCCGCGACCACGTGGACGTCGGTGAATCCGGCCCTGCGCAATGCCTCGACCGCGACCCTCCCGCCGACGCCGTGCATCGGGGTGAGCGCTATCCGCAGCACACGCTCGCCCTTGTCGCCGGGAGGCCTCTGGTCGGCGTAGCCGACTCCGCTGGCGCGGTCCAGATATGTCTCCAACACATCGTCGACGTGCGGATTCGGGACGAGCGGGCTGCGCGGCACCTGGTTCGCGGGACCGACCGCGGCGATCGCCGCCTCGATCTCCCGGTCCGACGGCGGGACCAACTGCGCGCCATCGCTCAAATACACCTTGTAGCCGTTGTCCTGCGGCGGATTGTGGCTCGCGGTGATCTGCACCCCGGCTGCCGCGTACCACCACTTCACGATGAAAGCCGTGACCGGAGTCGGCAAGCCGTGCGGCAGGGCGAGCACTTTGAAACCGGCGGCGGCGAACACCTCGGCGGCGGCCTCGGCGAACGCGGCGGAGTGATGGCGGGCGTCGCAGCCCACCACGACCGTCTCCCCTTCGAGGCCCTGTCCGACGAGCCAGTCCGCGAGCCCGGCGGAAGCGCGCAGGACCACGGCGAGGTTCATCCCGTTCGGCCCGGCCCGCATCGGCCCCCGCAGCCCGGCGGTCCCGAAGACGAGCGGGGCCGAGAACCGCTCGACAAGCTCGGCCGCCGCGCCGATGTCCCCTTCGTCGGCGGCGCCGAGCAAGGTCCGCAGCTCTTCCTCGCACGCCGGGTCCGGGTCGGCATCGACCCACGCCCGGACCTGGTCGTCAAGCGGTTGTCCGCTCATAGCCGCACAATCACCTCGCGCAACAGGCCCCCGACCCTCGTCGCGGCCAGGTGCCCCTCTTCCAGCACCTCGGCGTGGTTCAACGACTTCCCCGCGAGCCCGGCGGCGATGTTCGTCACCAGCGACACCCCCAGCACTTCGAGGTCCTCCGCCCGGGCCGCGATGGTCTCGTGCACCGTGGACATGCCCACCAGATCCGCTCCGAGCACCTGTAAGGCCCTGACCTCTGCGGGAGTCTCGTAATGCGGCCCTGGCAGGCCCGCGTAGACCCCCGAGGCGAGGCTCGGGTCGACCTGCCGCGCGAGCGCCCGCAGCCTCGGCGAGTACGCGTCGGTGAGGTCGACGAACTTCGGGCCCCGCAGCGGGGAGCGCGCGGTGAGGTTGAGGTGGTCGCTGATCAGGACCGGCTGCCCCACCCGGTACTCCTGGTTCAAGCCGCCCGCCGCGTTCGTCAAGACCAGCGTGCGCACGCCAGCCGCAGCCGCGACCCGGACCCCGTGCACGACGCGGGCGAGATCGTGGCCCTCATAGGCGTGGGTGCGCCCGACGAGCGCCAGCACGCACTGCTCGCCGACCAGGATCGACAGGGCGAGGCCCTGGTGCCCGGAGACGCCGGGGGCGAGGAAGCCGGGCAGCTCGGCCATCGGGACCACTTCGCTTGGCTCCCCCAGCCGGTCCACGGCGGGCGCCCAGCCGGAGCCGAGGACCACAGCCACATCGTGCTGCTCCACCCCCGTGCGCTTCGCGAGCTCGCCAGCCGCGACTCGTGCGGCCTCCGCAGGATCCCCGACCACATCCACAGCATCGACAGTCATGCGAGGCAGACTACCCGAGCGCAGGAGACCGCGCCTGAGCAGGCGCAGTGTCCAGTAGAGTGTCCGGGTGACTTTGATCCAGCCGGCGTCCGGGCCGTCGCGGGAGCTGGACTCGTGGTTGTCCGCGCACGGCGACGACCTGATCCGGTGGCGGCGGGAGCTGCACGAGCATCCCGAGCTCTCTCGGCACGAGCACGCGACCACCGCCTTCCTCGAAGGCCAGCTGCGCGCGTTGGGCCTCGAACCGAGGCGACTGCCGGTCGGCGTCGGCCTGGTGTGCGACATCGGCCCGTCGCCCGGCGGCGGGCGCGTCGCGCTGCGCGCGGACCTCGACGCCCTGCCGGTCGCGGAGGCCACCGGCCTCGACTTCGCCTCGCGCGTGGACGGCGTCAGCCACGCCTGCGGCCACGACCTGCACACCACGATCCTGCTCGGCGTCGCGTCGTTCCTCGCCCGCCAGCCGGATCTGCCGATCGGCGTCCGGCTGATCTTCCAGCCCGCCGAGGAGGTCATGCCGGGCGGCGCCCTCGACGTGGTGGCCGCGGGCGAGCTCGATGGCGTGGAGCGGATCTTCGCGGTGCACTGCGACCCGCATCTAGAAGTCGGCAAGGTCGGCGTGAAGGACGGCGCGATCACCTCGGCGGCGGACACCATCCACCTCACGCTCGAGTCCGCGGGCGGCCACACGTCCCGCCCGCACCTGACCGGCGACCTGGTCTACGCCCTGGGCGCCGTCGTCACCGGCCTGCCGGGCCTGCTCAGCAGGCGGGTCGACCCGCGCACCGGCACCGTCGTCACCTTCGGCTCGGCGCACGCGGGCTCCGCGCCGAACGCGATCCCGCAGACCGGCGAGCTCAAGGGCACCGCCCGGACCAGCGACTACCGCACCTGGCTGCAGCTTGAGCCGGTGGTCGCCGAGCTCATCCGGGACCTGCTGGCCCCGCTCGGCGTGCGCCACCGGCTGCGCTACCAACGCGGCGTGCCGCCGGTGGTGAACGACGCGGTCTCCACCGCCCTGTTCGCCTCGTCCGTCGCCCGCCTCGGCGAGGACGCGCTCGCGGAGACGGCGCAGTCCGGCGGGGGCGAGGACTTCTCCTGGTATCTGGAAGAGGTGCCCGGCGCGATGGCCCGGCTCGGGGTCTGGTCGGGCGAGGGCCCGCAATGCGACATCCACCAGCCCGATTTCATCGCGGACGAGCGCGCGCTCGCCGTGGGAGTCCGCCTGTTCGCGGAGCTGGTCTGGGAGACCGCGAGACTGAGAGGACAGGCATGACGCTGAAAGTTGCTGTGCTCGCGGGCGGAGTCGGCGGCGCCAAGTTCCTGCTCGGCCTGCGCCATCTGTTGGAGTCGGCGAGCCCTGGCGCGGAGATCGCCGCCGTGGTCAACGTCGGCGACGACGCCTGGATGCACGGGCTGAAGATCTGCCCGGACCTCGACTCCTGCATGTACACCCTCGGCGACGGGGTGGACGGCGAGCGCGGCTGGGGGCAGAAGGACGAGACCTACAGCGCGTGGGACGAGCTCAAGGCCTACGGCGTCGAGCCGACCTGGTTCACGCTCGGCGACCGCGACATCGGCACGCATCTCGTGCGCTCCCAGATGCTGGCGGCGGGCTACTCGCTCACCGATGTCACCGAGGCGCTCTGCGCCCGCTGGCGGCCACGGGCGCGCCTTTTGCCGGTCACCGACGACCGCAGCGAGACGCACGTCGTGGTGGCCGACCCCGTGTCGGGCGAGCGCACGGCGATCCACTTCCAGGAATGGTGGGTGAAGCATCGCGCGAAGCTGCAGACGTTCGGCTTCGCGTTCGTCGGCGCGGAGAAGGCCAAACCGAGCGCGCAGGCGCTCGCCGCCATCCGAGAGGCGGACGCGGTGCTGATCGCCCCGTCCAACCCGGTGGTGTCGATCGGCGCCATCCTCGCCGTCCCAGGGGTGCGCGGGGCGCTGCGCGAGGCCAAGGCCCCTGTCGTTGGCCTCTCGCCCATCATCGGCGACAAACCGCTGCGCGGCATGGCCGACATCTGCCTCGCGGCGATCGGCGTTGCCAGCTCGGCCGAGGCGGTCGGCTCGTATTACGGGGCGCGGTTGGACACGGGGCTGCTGGACGGCTGGCTCGTGCACGAGACCGACCAGGCGCTGATCCCAGGGGTGCGCTCGCTCGCCGTGCCGCTCTTGATGACCGATCTCGATGCGACGGCCGCGATGGCCCGCCGCGCGCTGGAGCTGGCTGGAGTGGCGCTATGACCCAACACCCGGCGACGGACCACGCCGCTGACGAGCTGGTGATCTTCCCGCTGCTGGGCCTCCCCGAGTTCCAGCAGGGCGACGACGTGGCCAAGGCCATCGCGGAGGCGACCGCGCTGCGGGACGGCGACGTGCTGGTGGTGACGTCGAAGATCATCTCGAAGGCCGAGGGCCAGATCGTCCCCGCGCCGTCGGACCCCGAGGAGCGCGACGCGCTGCGCCGGGAGCTCGTCCTCAAGGAGGCGCGGCGCGTCCTCGCGCAGCGCAACCGGACCCTGATCACCCAGAACCGCCTCGGCATTGTCGCGGCCGCGTCCGGGGTGGACGGGTCGAACCTTCGGCGAGACGAGCTCGCCCTCTTGCCGGTCGACCCGGACGCGAGCGCGGCGCAGTTGCGGGTGCGGCTGCGCGAGCTCGCGGGCGTCGACGTCGCTGTGGTCGTCACCGACACCATGGGCCGGGCGTGGCGGATGGGCCAGACCGACGCGGCGATCGGGTCGGCGGGCCTCGCGGTCCTGCACCGCTACGGCGGAGCCTTCGACGCGCACGGCAACGAGCTGCACGTCACCGAGGTCGCCATCGCCGACGAGCTCGCCGGAGCCGCCGACCTCGTCAAGGGCAAGCTCGGCGGCGTGCCGGTCGCGGTGGTCCGGGGCTTCTGCCCGCAAGACGACGGCTCCACCGCCCAGGACCTGCAGCGCCCGCTCGAAGAGGACCTCTTCAACCTCGGAGTCGACGAGGCGATGCGGCTGGGGCGCCTCGACGCGGTCCCGGCGCGGCGCTCGACGCGCCAGTTCTCCGACGAGCCGGTCGACCCGGAGGATGTGCGGTCCTCGGTCGCGGACGCGCTCACCGCGCCCGCGCCGCACCACACCCATCCGGTCAAGTTCGTGTGGCTGCGCGACCGGGCCCTGCGCGAGCGGCTGCTGGACCGGATGCGCGCGGCGTGGCGCGCGGACCTCGAATCCGATCCCTTCACCCCCGAGCAGGTCGAGCGCCGTCTCGCCAAGGGCGACATCCTCCTGCGCGCGCCGGAAGTCGTGCTGCCGTTCCTCGTGCCCGACGGGGCGCACGCCTATCGCGACGCGCGGCGCGGCGACTGCGAGCGGACCATGTTCCTCGTCGCGGGCGGCGCTGCCGTCCAAGGCTTGCTCGTCTCGCTCGCGGCGCGCGACCTCGGCAGCTGCTGGATCGGCTCGACCATCTTCAGCGCCGACGTGGTGCGGGAAGTCCTTGGCTTGGACGAGCGCTGGACGCCGCTCGGCGCCGTCGCCGTCGGCCATCCGGCGGGGCCAGCAGGCCCGAGGCCCGAGTGGGACACGGGCCCGTACCTGGTCGAGCGGTGATCGACCAGGACGAGTTGGAACGCGCGCGGCAGGCGTGGGCTGCGCATTGGCCCGATGAACGGCCGATCGGGCATCACATCCGGAACTTCGCGCCCGGCCGCCACATCCGATTTCACTCGCTGCCGCAGAGCAAGCAGTACACGGACACCCCGGAGGAGCTCGGTGTCCTCCTGGATCGGCACAACACGCTCTTTGGCGAGTTCTTCGCGCCGGACGAGGAGCTGTTCTTCGTGTTCCCGACCGTCGAGCCAGCCGACCCGGACTCGGCGATCGTCATCTACGGCAACCCTGTCCCGGAGGAAACCGTCCCAGGCTGCCAGCTCTGGTTCCGCGCGCCGCCGGACGAGGACGAGGACTTCGAGACCGTCTACGACTTCCATATCGCGAAGGTCCGCTGGCGGCGAGGCGCGTTCGACGCCCAGCTGCGCGATGTCGACCGCGAGATCCTGTGGGGAGTGATTATCGCCGACGCGGGCTTCACCCGGCTCGCGCATCCGTATGACGGCGGGCTCGACCTGCTCGTCCCGACCGAAGCCGAAGCGCTGGCGTTGCGCTCGCGCTATCGCGAGTGGGCAGTGGACTGCCCGTGCTGGCAGGACGACGGCTCGGGGCCCGAGACCGATTGAGGCTTCGCGCCAGAGCCTTGCGCCCGCGCTTCCCCCGCGCGCCAGCGGGTCTCGACGCGTTGTCCCCAGCCCGTCGCCGCCAACGTCACCACCGCGCCGACGAGCGCGAGCGCCGTGAGCCGCTCGCCACCGAGCGCGATCCCTGCGGCCACCGCCCACACCGGCTCGGTGCCCATCAAGAGGCTCGCCCGAGTGGCCGATGTGCGGGTGATCGCCCAGAGCTGGAGCAGGAAGGCCAAAAACGTGCAGCCGACGACCAGGATCAGGGCGTAGACCCACTGCGTCGCGGAGAGGCCCCGCACCAACGACGGCAGCGCCTCCCGGCTGATCAGCGTGAACAGCAGCGCGTTCAGACACGACTGCATCAAGGTGAGCGCAAAGACGCCGACGTCGCGGCCGGCCGTCAATCTGCCGCTCAGCACGACCAACGCCGATCGGGTGAACGCCGCGCCGAGCACCATGAGATCGCCGATGTTGGGCCGAGCGAGCCCTCGGGAGCCGATCATGACCGCGACGCCGAGCACCGCGAGGAACGCGGCGACGTAATACAGCCCCGGCAACGGTCTCCGGAGCAGGAAGCCCTCGGCGATCGGGGCGATCACGATGGCGAGGGACACGATGACGCCCGCGTTCGTCGCGGTCGTGTGCGCCACCGCGTTCGTCTCCAAGAGGAGCGTCACGGCCTGGACGAGGCCGAGCGCGCCGCCGATCCAGAGCACGTCCCTGTTCAGCCTCGACCGCGTGGCGAGCACGACGATCAGCAGCAGGGCCGCCGAGGGGATGAACCGCAGCGCCAAGATCGCGGCCGCCCCGCCCGCGCCCGTGAGCTCTTTCGTCGCGAGGTAGCTCAAGCCCCACATCGCGGCGACCGCGAGCAAAGCGATGTCAGCCGGCCGCGACCGTCCCGTTTGCGATTGCCCCAATCGGCGCGCCCTCCCTCGTGCCTGCCAAGCCCTTGCGGCGAGGCTGTCGGGCCGACCTTAGCAGGCGCGACGGCTCAGCGGCGGCGGGGAAGCACTGCGAGCGGAGACTGCAACGCCATCGACCACGCGCGCTCCCTCGGGGTCAAGTTCATGGCGGCCCGAACCCAACGGCGCATGCGGCCCTCATGGTGGGATCGAACAACAGACATCTCGTACTCCTTCTCACGCCGCCTGTGCGGCACTTGGCCCACCATCATGCAAGAACAATGCCAGGTAGTCAAGGGGCAAACGCGAAATGAACAGAAAGTAAACGATATTTTTATCTGCCCTGTTCGGGGGCTTGGCCGGGCCGGGCCCCCGAACAGGGCGCGACAAAGGCCTAACGACCGCGCGTGTTCACGGGCTTGATGACGGCGAGCGGGGTCTGCATGGCCTGGGCGAGCGCACGCTCCTCGCCGCTCATGAACGCGGCGGCGCGCAGCCAGCGGGCCGCGTGGCGGCAGCGGTCCGAAAAGGCCTGCTCGAAAGCGGCGCGGATGTGGTTGGGCTAGGCGTGGTGGTTGAGGAAAGCCATGGCCTTCTCCTTTCGGAGTGGGCGGCTTGGCTCGCGAGAGGCGCTATCGCCAAAAATCAGGAGTCGTCGCGAGCAAACCGAAGACGGGCGGATGGGAGCTGGGGCATGGTCTGTCTATGACCAGAACTACTCATCAGTCCCTCACCTCCTTCGGTTCGGTCGCATCTCGCGAGGCTTTCTTCCATGGTGGCCCCGGGCCACAAGCCTGTCAAGCTGCGCAAAGTGTGAAATGGCCGACGATGCGCCCACAATCCCGAGGCGGTCAGGCGGATGCATCGCAAGGCGTACCGAGCCGTGGCGCACGGAGGCGGTGTGGGTACGCGAGGCGAGGAACAACGCAGCGAGGCGCCGCCTGAGCCCTCGGATCAGACGTCGGAGGAGAAGCGCAACCCACCGTCGGGGATCGACACGCCCGGCCAGACCCTGGCCCCGGAGAGCAGTTCGCAACGGGCGCCGATCTGCGCGCCGTCGCCGATCACCGCGTCCCTGATCAGCGCGCGAGGGCCGATCCGCACCCCGAAACCGAGGATGGACCGTTCGACGACCGCACCGGCCTCCACCTTCGCGCCGTCGAAGACCACCGCGCCGTCCAGGCGGGCGCCCGCGCCGATCTCCACCCCGCGACCGAGCGCGGTGCCGCCGATGACCAGGGCGCCGGGGGCGACGCTCGACCCCTCCGGGACCAGCGCCTCGCCCCGCGCGCCGCCAAGCACCGGCGACGGCGCGATGCCGCGCACCAAATCCGCCGAGCCGCGCACGAAGTCCTCCGGCACCCCCATGTCCCGCCAATAGCCGTTGTCGACGTGGCCGTACACCTTGCCCTTGGCGACAAGGCCGGGGAAGACCTCGCGCTCGATCGACACCGCGCGCCCGGTCGGGATCGACTCGATCACCTCGCGCTTGAACACGTAGCAGCCCGCGTTGATCTGGTCGGTCGGCGGGGCCTCGGTCTTCTCCAGGAACGCCTTCACCTTGCCCTCGCCGTCGGTGACGACGCAGCCGTAAGCCCGAGGGTCGAGCACCCTTGTGAGCAGCAGGGTCGCATCCGCGTTGGTCTCCTGGTGCCGGGCGACCAGCGCCCCGAGGTCCGCGCCGGAGAGCACGTCCCCGTTGAAGACCAGGATCGTCGGCGCGTCGAGGGACCCATAGGCGTTGCGCAGGCCGCCGCCGGTGCCGAGCGGCTCGCTCTCGCTCACGTATTGCAGCTCGAGGCCGAGCTTGGAGCCGTCGCCGAAATGCTCGTGGAACGCTTCGGCGCGATACGAGGTGCCGATGACCACACGGGTCACGCCGATCTCGGCGATCCTGCTGAGCAGGTGGCTCAAGAACGGCACGCCAGCCGTGTGCAGCATCGGCTTGGGCGAGGTCAGGGTGAGCGGGCGCAGCCGTGTGCCCATGCCTCCTGCCAACACCACCGCTTGCACTGCGTTGTCGCTCATGCGCTCACCTTCTCTACTCTGCCGCTCCTCGCCGAGCGATCACAATCTTGGCCCGCAACCCTAGACCACAGCGCACTGCGAGCCGTAACGGAGCCTGCCACGCCGCGGCGTGGCGGTCGGCGAAGAAACGATACGCGCTGTCGTGGTGCGCGCGCAGCATCCGCGCCGGATGGCGTTTCGTGGAATGCCCTTGCTCGTGGAGCACGCGCGCGCCCGGCACATACACGTTCGCCCACCCCGCCCCGGCCAGCCGGTCGCCGAGGTCCACGTCCTCCAGGTACATGAAATACCGCTCGTCGAACCCTCCGACCTGGTCGAACGCGGACCTGCGCAGCAGGAGGCACGCTCCGGAGAGCCAGCCCGCCTCGCGCTCCGATGGCTCCTCGTCCCGGCGCAGATAGCGCCTCGTCCACGGGTTCGTGCGCCACACGCCGACGAGGACCGCGTGCATCGCGCCGAGGAACAAAGTCGGGACCGCCCGCGCGGACGGGTACACCGAGCCGTCCGGATCGCTGATGAGCGGGCCGAACGCCCCGGCGCGCGGCCAGCGCCGGGCCGCTTCGAGGAGCGCGTCGATACTGCCCTCGGCCCAGACCACGTCCGGGTTCGCCACGAGGTAGAACTCCGCGTCGCCCACGAGCTCCCGGACCTTGGCCGCGCCCAGGTTCGCCCCCCGCCCGAAGCCCAGGTTCTCGCCCGACTCCACCAGCACGGCGTTCGGGTGCTTCGCCGCCGCGGCTTGCGGAGCCCCGTCGACCGAGCCGTTGTCCACCATGACGACCAGCGGATCGGCCTTCGTCGCCGCCGCGACGCTGGCCAAGAATTCCTCAAGGTGCTTGCCCGGCGAGTAGGTCACCGTGACGATTGCGAATTTCTGCGATCCCCCCGTGCCGCCCGCGACCGTCATCCGTGCTGGAGGGCGTAACGCAGCGCGTCCCGCCAGGCTCGTGGGGGCCGCAGCCCGCTCTGCACCCAGGAGGCGACCGACAGGACCGAGTACGGGGGGCGTGGGGCCGGGCGGGACAGCTCCCAGCTCATGCACGGCCGCACCCGTCCGGGATCGGCCCCCATCTCCTCGAAGACCGCGCGCGCGAGGTCGTACCTGCTGCACCCCCCCGTGTTGCAGAACTGCAGGAGCGCGCCCTCGTCGCCCCGCCACACCAGCTCCATCAGCCCGTACACGAGGTCGGCGGAATGCGTCGGGGACCCGACCTGGTCGGTGACCGCGCGCATCGTGCCGCTGCCCTGCGACTGCTCGCGCGCGATGGAGACGAAGTCGCGCCCGTTGCGCTCGCCGCTGTACACCCAGCTGGTGCGCACCACGACGCTGCGCGGATTGTGCTCGAAGGCCAGGCGCTCGCCCGCGAGCTTGCTCTCGCCGTACACCTGGATCGGACGGGGCTCGTCGTCGGTCTCGTACGGCCGGGCGAGGCGGACCGAGAACCACCCCTCCTCTTGCCCGGCGAAGACGTAGTCGGTGGAGACGTGGATGAGCCGCGCACCGGTCCGCGCGCAGGCTTTGGCGAGATTGCCAACCGCCTCGGCGTTGATCCGGTGCGCGTTCTCCGAGTCGGACTCGGCCGTGTCCACCTTGGTCTCCGCCGCGCAGTTGACCACGACGTCCCCCGGCCGCACCGTCTCGGCCACCGCGTCCTCGTCGCAGATGTCCAGCTGGGCGCGCGAAAGCGCGAGCACGTTGTAATCGTGCTCGCGGGCGACCTTCGCGAGCCTGGAACCCACCTGGCCCCCGGCCCCGGTGATCACCAAGCGCTCGACGCGCGCGTTCAATGTCTCATCCCTAGCTCCACAGCACGCTAGCCTAGTCCATGCAATGAGCGAGGTTATGAGGAAGTTGTCCGACGCGTCCCCCGGGTCTCGGGGCGGCGCGCGCCCAGACGACCCCAAGGGCAAAGCCGCCCGGCGCCCGGCGCCCGAGCCCGTCACCAAGCCGAGGGCGATCGCGACCGTCTGCTCGCTCATGGCGCTCACGCTGACCGGGGCCGCGTGGGGCTGGAGCCAGAGCACCGACAACTCGATCTTCAAGTTCGACCTCAACGACAGCATCTCCCAGACCGACGACGGCGCCGAGGACATCCTCCTCGTCGGCGTGGACAGCCGCACCGACGCGGCGGGCAACCCGCTGCCCGAGGAGCTGCGCGACAAGCTCCACGCGGGCGGGAACGAGGAGAACGGCACGGTCAACACCGACACGATCATCTTGGTCCGCATCCCGAGGTCCGGCGGCGCGGCAACCGCCGTGTCGATTCCCCGGGACTCGTTCGTCAAGGCCCCCGGCCTCGGCCAAGTCAAGATCAACTCGGTGTACGGCTCCACGAAAGAGGCGAAACGGCTCCAGCTGGTGCAGTCCGGGGTCAAGGACGCGGAGGCCGAGCGGCAGGGCACGCTCGCGGCCCGCAACGCGCTCGCGCAGACCGTGCACGACCTCACCGGGGTGTCCATCGACCATATGGCGGAGATCGGCCTGCTGGGCTTCGTGCAGTTCACCGACGCGCTCGGCGGCGTGGACGTGTGCTTGAACGACGCCGTGGACGAGCCGCTGTCCGGGGCGAACTTCCCCGCCGGGCGCCAGACCCTCGACGGCGTGCAGGCGCTCTCCTTCGTCCGCCAACGCCACGACCTGCCCCGAGGGGACCTCGACCGCATCGTCCGCCAGCAGGCGTTCATGGCTGGCTTGGCCCGCAAGGCGCTCTCGGGGAAGTTCCTGCGCGATCCGGGGAAGATCAACCAGATCCTCGACGCGGTCAAGACGTCGATCGCGATCGACGACAAGTGGAACGTCATCGACTTCGTCTCGAAGCTCAGCGACCTGGCGGGCGGGCAAGTGCGCTTCGAGACCGTCCCCGTGGTCGACCCGGACGGGCAGACCCCCGGCGGACAGAGCGTGGTGATCGTCGACCCGAAGTCGGTGCAGGGGTATTTCCAAAACCTGCTCGACGCCCAGAAGCGGGAGCCCACGTCCGCCCAGCCGGCCCAGCCCGAGGCGACCGTGGACGTGGAGAACGCGAGCAACATCCCCGGGCTGGCCCAGAAAGTCGCGGCCGGGCTCGGCGGGGCCGGGTTCAACACCGGCGACGTCGGCGAGTACAGCGGGGCGAAGCCCGAGACCAGCGCGGTGTACGCGCATTCAGCGGACGACGCCATGGTCGCGCAGCTCTCCGGCGCGGTCGGCGAGCTCCCGGTGAAAGTCGACAGCTCGCTGCCCGCAGGCCATGTGCGGCTCGTCCTCGCGGGCGACTCCGCGACAACGATCACAGTGCAGGCCCCGGACTCGGCCCCGCCCTCCGAGGACAGCACCCCGCCCGACGCGGACCATCCGATCTCGGCCTCGTCGAGCGACATACGCTGCGTCAACTAGGGCGGACGGGCTTCCCGCCGTTCCACGCGGACAGCCGCTACTCTCGTTCGTATGCTTCTGCCCTCCCCAGCGATCTCCGACCGGCAGCTGGCCCAGGCGCTCAGCTGGACAGCCGCCATTGCCGTCCCCTTGCTCGACGGCGCGGCGGAGGCCGACCTCTTGCGGCTCAAGCGCCGCGAGCCGGGCGGCCAGGGCTCCTCACGGGTGAGCGGCGCGCTCGACACGGCGGCGAGACTCGTGCAGTCCAGGAGCCTGCCGGGCACGGCGGGCTGGGAGGCGAAAACCGTCTCCGAGCGCAGCCACTGGTGGGCGGGGCGGATCGGGGCGATCGGCTCCGCCGTGGCGAGCGCGCCGGGCGTGTTCGGCGCCCTCGCCGACCGGTTCCCCGTCCAGGACGCGTTCGGGTTCGCCACCCAGGCGGTCGCGTTGTGCGCGATCGCCCGCGAGCACGGGGTGGCCGATCGCGAGGAGCTCGTCCGCATGCTGGCCGAAGTGCTCTGCGGCCGCAAGCTCGACCCGGCGGCGCTCGCCGCGCCCGCCGGACCGGCCCCCTTCCACGAGAAGGACGAGGGCAAAGCGCGCCCCGCGGCGATCAGGCTGGTCGGCGGACTGTGGCAGATCACGCGCATCGTCCGGTCGATCACCGCAGAATTGGAGAAACGCCCGCACGGCGCGTCCGGCTACCACCTCGTCGGCAAGCTCCCCGTGGTCGGGGTGGTCGGCGATTTCCTCTACGAGACCGGCGGGGTGCGCCGCGCGGTCGCGGACGGCGAGAGCTGGCTGGCCGCGCGCGGGGCGGGCGCGGAGAACACCCGGCGCGGCTGGCGCAAAGGCGTGCTGCGCGGGCGTTGAGCGCTACCCGAGCAGGTCCTCGAGCGCGCCGCGCAGCGTCGGGAACTGGAACTCGAACCCCGCCGCTTCCAGCCGCTCGGGGACGCCGCGCCTGCCGGTGAGCGCGAGCGCCGCGTCCGTGCGCAGGATCGGAGCCCCGAGGCGCACCGCGAACGCCGGGGTCGGCGGGGCCCACGGCCTGCGCAGCACATGGCGCAGCTCGGCCATGAACTCCTCGTTGCGCACCGGATTCGGCGCGGTGGCGTTGACCGTGCCGCAGACCCGGCCCGCCAAGGCGAACCGCGCGACGGCGAGCCAGTCCGCGATATGGATCCAGCTGAACCACTGCTGTCCGGAGCCGACCCTCCCGCCGAGGCCGTATTTCGTCAGCGTGACCAGCTTGTCCAGCGCAGGCGTGCCTGCTGCGAGTGCGATGCTCGTGCGCAGGACCGCCTTCGAGCCCGCGACCGCGCCGTCGAACGCCTCCTCCCAAGGCGCTGCCACCCCCGTCATCTGCTTGAGTCCCGTCGTCAGCGGGGGAATCGGCGTCTCCTCGGTCAGCTCCGCCTCGCCCGCGTCGCCGTGGATCGCGAGCGTCGAGCCCTGCACCCACACCGGGATCTGCTCGTCCAGCCGCTCGGAAGCCGCCACCAGCGCGCGCGTCGAGCGCACCCTGGAATCGGTGAGCAGCCGGATGTTCCGTTTCGTCGGCGGGCGGTCCACGATTTCGCCCGCGAGGTTCACCAGCGCGGCCCCGGAGAGCTCGCCCGCCCACGGGCCGACGCTCTCCCCGTCCCATTGCGCCTGGCGGTGCTTGGCCCCCGGCTTGGGCGACCGGGTGAGCACGACGATGTCGTGGCCCCTGGCGGCGAGGTCGTCGGCGAGCCTGGAGCCGAGCGCGCCCGCGCCCCCGGCGATCACGATCTTCATGGCGCGAGTGTAGCCGCGCGGACGGGCCTCGCAATCTCTCAGCCCACGCTCATGCGGTCATCAACATATTCATATATGCGTATTCAATGATGAATTGTCACGACCACGCCGACTGAAGGAGACCACATGTCCGACGACCCCGCCCACGAATCCCCGCTGGTCTGCCCGCGCTGCGTCGGGCAGATGCTCATGACGCAGCGCTTCGGCAGCCCGCTGCACCAATGCTCAGGATGCGGCGGGACGTTCTTCGACCGCAACGAGCTGGAACAGCTCCTCGAAGCCGCGCGGCGGCTCGGCGCCCCGCCGCAGCCGCAGTACTACCCGCAGGCCCCGCAGACGCCCCCGGCGCAGCCGGGAGTCTTCGGCGGCCTGTTCGGCGGGCACGACCGCTACCCGCGCAGGCATCACTAGCCCGCGCGGCCGCCGCCGAGCACGTCGAGACGCTTCCCCGCGAGATCGGACAAGGCCCGGGCCTGGCCGAGGTCCGCCTCCCGCCCCTGGGGGTCGGCGACCACCGCCGTCACCCCCGCGTCCGCGAGGACCAGCGCGAGATACGCCACGCGGCGGCGGTGCTCCGCCTCCTCCGTCGCAGATCCGGACAGGTCCGAGGAGAGCGACGCGCGTTGCGCCCGCACGTCGAGGACGTACGCGCGCTCGCCAGACTCCGCGAGATCGCGCGCGGCCCGCGCGGCGGACTCGACCGCGCTCGGCCCGAAAGCCCACAGCACGTTCGACGCAGAGGGGCTCGGCGCGACCGGCTGGGCCCAGCTGGCCTCGGACTGGCGCCCGGACGGGGCCGCCCGGCCCTCGATCACGCACCCCGCGCCGACAGTGTCGTTGCTGAGCTCGTCCACGAGGATGAACGACCCGGTCTCCCGGTTCTGCTGGTACGGGTCGACGACCGCGTCGCCCGAAAGGCGCAGCACCACCTCGCCGATGTCGTTGAGCGCCAGATACTCCGGGTTCGGCACCTGTGTGAGCTCTTCGGGGTCGAGCCGGTGCCGGATCTCGGCGACCTGCGCCAGCACCCACCGCGCGGTGTGCTTCACAAGCATGCGCGATCCCTCGCGCAGCGGCTCCTCCCCCATCCAGCAGACCACAGCCACAAGCTCGCGGGCCGCGACGGGCAGGCTCGCCCCGCCCGCGATGAGATCGCCGCGCCCGACGTCGAGGTCCTCCGACAGCTCCACCGCGAGCGAGCGCGGCGCGACCGCCCGGTCGCTCTCCTCGCCGAGGAGGTCGATGGCGAGCACCGTCGCGGAGGCGCCTTCCGGGAGCACCGTGACCACGTCGCCGACGCTCAAGGTCCCGCTCGCGAGCCTGCCCGCGTAGCGCCGCCCGCCGCCGGGCAGGCGGATCACCTGCTGCACCGGCAGGCGGACGTCCGGGGAGCGCTCCGCCTCCTCGGCGGGCTCGACCGCTTCGAGCTGCTCCAACAGGATCGGGCCGTCGTACCACGGGGTCCGCTCCGAGCGCCGGACGATGTTGTCCCCGTCCTTCGCCACCACCGGGATCACCAGCAGGTCCGGGATGCCGAGCCGCTCGGCGAGGACGCGCAGCTGCTCGCGCACCTCCTCGAACCGGTGCGGGTCGAGGCCGACCAGGTCCATCTTGTTCACCGCCGCGATGACGTGGCGGACCCCGAGCAACTGCGTGATCATCGCGTGGCGGCGGGTCTGCCGGACCACGCCGACGCGGGCGTCCACCAAGATGACGGACACGTCGGCGGTGGAGGTTCCGGTGAACATGTTGCGGGTGTACCGCTCGTGGCCGGGGGTGTCCGCGAGGATGTAGTCGCGGTCCTCGGTGGAGAAGTAGCGGTACGCCACGTCGATGGTGATGCCCTGCTCGGCCTCCGCCCGCAGGCCGTCGGTGACCGCCGCGAGGTCGAGCTCGCCCGACTCGTCGGTGACCGCCGCGAGCTGGTCGTCGGGCAGGCTGCCGGTGTCGTGGAGGAGCCTGCCGATGAGCGTGGACTTCCCGTCGTCCACCGATCCTGCCGTGGCGAGGCGCAAAAGTTGACGGACAGGGGCTGTGGACTGCATGTATCCACAGTACCGGCCCGCCGCCCCGGCCCTGCCACGCGCATCCGCGCAACGTTGCGCGCGCTTCCCGGGAACATGAATTGAAATTGAAAACTAAAAAGTACCTTGATCTAACGAGTACTTCCCTGCTAGGGTTCCGGTGAGAACGAACTCCGAGATAGGAAGGCCTCGAATGCGCCCGATCAGAACCCTCGTCCGCGCTGGCGTGCTCGCGGCGGCACTGGCCTCTGCCGCACTGCTCGCCCCAGTCGCGGCCATCGCGAGCCCCGGCGACCCGTGCGCCGACCCCCAAGGACACCCCGGCAGGACCGGTCAAGACGGCAGCTGCCAGCTCCCGTACGGCCCGCCGCCACGACAGCAGCCGCCCCGCTGACGAGCGGGCGCGCGCCATGGGGAGCGGGCGCGGGCAGTTGCGGCCTCCGAGGGGTGCCGCAACTGCCCGCGCCCGCGCTCATAGGGCGGGAAAGTTAGAAATTACCCGGATCAGAAATACCCGGCGCGTTTGCGGTCTTCCATCGCGGAGGCGGACACCTTGTCGTCGGCCCGGGTCTGCCCGCGCTCGGAGATAGTCGTCTCTTCGATCTCCGCGATCACCTCGGGGATGGTCGTCGCCGTGGAGCGCACCGCTCCGGTGATGGTGAGGTCGCCGACGGTCCGGTACCGGACCGACTCCACCGACGAGCGCTCCCCCGGCCCCGGCCGGAGCAGCTCGGAGACCGCGAGCAGCATCCCGTCGCGCTCGAAGACCTCGCGCTCATGGGCGAAGTAGACGCCCGGCAGGGCCAGGCCTTCGGCTTCGATATAGCGCCAGACGTCGAGCTCGGTCCAGTTCGACAGCGGGAACACGCGGACCGACTCGCCCCGCCGGATGCGGGTGTTGTAGAGCGTCCACGGCTCCGGGCGCTGCGCCCTCGGCTCCCACTGCCCGTGCTCGTCGCGGAACGAGAGCACCCGCTCCTTGGCGCGCGCCCGCTCCTCGTCCCGCCGCGCGCCGCCGAACGCGGCGTCGAACCTGCCCTCCGCCAACGCGTCGAGGAGCGTGCGGGTCTGCAGCTGGTTGCGCGACGGCCCGTTCTCCACGACGCGGCCCCGGTCGATGGACTCCTGCACCGAGGCGACCAACAGCTTGTGCCCGGATTGCGCCACGCGGCGGTCGCGGAACTCGACCACCTCGGGGAAGTTGTGCCCGGTGTCGACGTGCAGCACCGGGAAAGGCAGCGGGTTCGGCGCGAACGCCTTCTCCGCCAGGCGCAGGAGCACGATGGAGTCTTTGCCCGCCGAGAAGAGCAGGACGGGGCGCTCCAGCTCCGCGACCACTTCGCGGATGATGTGCACGGCTTCGGCCTCAAGCGCCGTCAAAGCCGAAAGCTGGGTGGCTCCAACCGACATCATGACTCCATTCATCACAGCTTTTCAGCCCGCCCGCCCGCATGGACAGATCGCACGGCGGCAGGCGGTGACGCGCACGAGCGCAACGGCCACCAGTTTAGGCGATGCCGTCGAACAGGGAAGTCACGGAGCCGTTCTCGAAGACCTCTTGGATGGTCCGGGCGAGCAGCGGCGCGATGGACAGGACGGTGAGCCCTTGGAAGCGCTTCTCCTCGGGGATCGGCAGCGTGTTGGTCACGATGACCTCTTTCACGCCGCAGGAGGAGAGCCGCTCGGCCGCCGGGTCGGAGAGGATGCCGTGCGTGGCGGCGACGATGACCTCTTTCGCGCCGCTCTCGTGCAGCAGCCGGACCGCGCCCGCGATGGTGCCGCCGGTGTCGATCATGTCGTCGATGATCACGCAGGTGCGGCCCTTGACGTCGCCGACGACGGAATTCGCGGTGACCTGGTTCGGGACGAGCGGGTCGCGGGTCTTGTGGATGAAGGCCAGCGGCTTGCCGCCGAAGCCGTCCGCCCATTTCTCGGCCACCCGCACCCGGCCGGAGTCCGGCGAGACAACGACGATGTCGTCGAGCTGGTAGTTCTGCGTGATGTACTCGGTCAGCGTCCCCTTGGCGTGCATGTGGTCGACCGGGCCGTCGAAGAAGCCCTGCACCTGGTCGGCGTGCAGGTCGACGGTGATGATCCGGTCCGCGCCCGCGGTCTTGAACAGATCGGCGACCAGGCGCGCGGAGATCGGCTCGCGGCCCCGGTGCTTCTTGTCCTGGCGCGCGTAGGGGTAGAACGGCAGAATCGCGGTGATCCGCTTCGCAGAGCCGCGCTTGAGCGCGTCGATCATCAGCAGCTGCTCCATGAGCCACTTGTTGAGCGGCGCGGGATGGCTTTGCAGGACGAAGGCGTCCGAGCCGCGGACCGACTCTTCGAAGCGGACGTAGATCTCGCCGTTGGCGAAGTCGCGGGCCACCTGCGGGGTGATCGGAACCTTCAGCTCCTTGGCGACTTCCTCGGACAGCTCCGGGTGCGAACGTCCGGAGAAGAGCATGAGGCTCTTGCGGTTATCGGTCCACTGCGCGGTCACGTGCCAACTTCTCCTTCGTCCAAGCCGAGAGCCTCGGCAGCGGCTTTCGCAGATTTCGTCCCCGCGCGTTTCTGCAACGTCCACTGCGGGATGTTGCGCTGTTTCCCGGCGGACACGGCGAGCGCTCCCGGCGGCACATCCTCCTTGAGGACGGTGCCCGCGCCGATGTACGCCCCGTGTCCAACAGTCAACGGCGCAACGAACATGGTATCCGACCCGGAGCGCACGTGGTCACCCACGACGGTGGTGTGCTTGTTCACTCCGTCGTAGTTGACGAACACGCTGGACGCGCCGATGTTGCTGTGCTCCCCGATGACCGCGTCCCCGGCGTAGGTGAGGTGCGGGATTTTGCTGCCCGCCCCGATCCGCGCGTTCTTGGTCTCCACGAACGTCCCGATCTTGCCCGCAGCCCCCAGCTCGGTGCCGGGGCGCAGATACGCGAAGGGCCCGACCTGCGCCCGGTCGCCGACGACCGCGCCGGTCGAGTGCGTCCGGGACACGACCGCCTCGGCGCCGACGAAGGTGTCCTCCAACGTCGTGTCCGGCCCGATCCGCGCCCCGGTTTTGACCACGGTCGAGCCTTTGAGCTGTGTCCCCGGCTCGATGCGGACGTCGGGCTCGATCTCGACCCCGACGTCGATCCAGGTGCTCGCCGGGTCCACGACCGTGACGCCCGCGAGCATGTGCCCGCGCAGGATGCGCCGGTTGAACTCGGCCGCGAGGTCGGCGAGCTGCACCAGGTCGTTGCAGCCCTCCAACGCCACCGGGTCCGCGGCGATGGTCGCGATGACCGAGCGGCCCTGGCCCAGCGCGATCTCGACCACGTCGGTGAGATACCGCTCGCCCTGCGAGTTGGCCAGGCCGATGGCGGGCAGCGCGGCCCGCAGCAGCGAGGCCTCGAACGCGTACACCCCGGAGTTCACTTCGAGGACGCGGCGCTGCTCGTCGGTGGCGTCGCGCTCCTCGACGATCCCCGTGAGCGCGCCGCCGGGCGAGCGGAGGATCCTGCCGTAGCCGTACGGCTCCGCGACGACCCTGGTGAGGACGGAGCCGTCCGCCCGGCCCTCGCGGTGGCTCGCCACGAACTGCGCGAGCGTCGCGCCGTCGAGCATCGGGAAGTCGCTATAGATGACGAGCACCGTGCCGTCGAAGTCCGAGGGGATCGCCGCGAGGCCCGCGTCGGCGGCTCCGCCGGTGCCGTCCGGCACGGGCTGGGTCGCGATGGAGACCGGCGTCCCGACGAGCTCGCCCACGCGCGCCGCCGCCTGCGCGACCGGCTCGCCGTGCGGGCTGACCACGACGACCAGATGCGCGGGGTCCAGCTCCGCAGCCGCGCGAACGGCGTGCTCCAGCATGCTCCGTCCGGCAATAGGGTGCAGCGGCTTCGGAGTCTTGGACCGCATTCGGGTTCCGGAGCCCGCGGCCAAGACCAGCACGGCAAGGCGAGGTCCCAAAGTCATTCCTGCAGATTACCCCGAGCCGTTCGCCGGATCGCTCGGTGTCATTCCGACAGGAGCGCGTCGAAGGCCTGTTGCAGGGCTCCGATGATCGGCGCGGTGTCCGCCTCGCCGCTGACGAACTGGAACAGGTCGAGGCTCAACCTGTCGTCGAAGGTCGACACCAGGTAGGAATGGTTCCGCGAAGCGCCGATGGCCTGCTGCGCCTTGGCGTCGAACTGCTCCGGGCTTGGGCTCGAGTGGATGACGCCGTGCACGTCCTCGATGACCATGCCGTCGGGGACGGGCAGATCGGGCAGGACGCCGACGTTGGTGATGAACACCGTGTCGGGCATCGGCTGCGACACGACGGCGGAGAGCTCGCGCATGATGTTCGTCAGCCCGGACATCTGCAGGAGGCTCTGCGGCATGATGCCCCGCTCCAGGTCCACGGCGATCTGGTCGCGGACCTGCTTGGCCCAGGCGACAGGGTCGTCCCCGCGCTGGGCCAGCACCAGCGTCGTCGAGTTCCCGGAGAAATTGGTCACCGACATCGGGTCCTCGACCGACGGGCTCACCCGGGTCCGCACGTCCACGGCCGAGCGCAGCTGCAGGATCAAGAAATCGGGGGAGCCGGGCGCGAGCAGCTCGGCGAGCACGGCGGCGGCGGACACGAGCCCGTGCACGCTCACCTGGCTGCGCTTGCTGAGCGCGATGAGCGCGGCGGTCTGCCCCCGGCTCAGGCGCAACCGGTCGTGGGCCACGGCGAACTGCGCGCGCTCGGCGGCCTCCTCGGCGGCCTCCGGAGCCTCGCATGGCGAGGCGGACGACATCGCCTGGGTGAAGAACTCGGCGGCCTCCTCGCCGTAGCTCTGGCGGAGGAACTCGTCGAAGGCCAATTTCTTGACCCCGCGCTCGGACAGCACCTCCTCCGGCGGCAGGGGCAGCGGACGGGGCGGCCCCGCCTCGGCGCTCCCGGTGGTCACCAGGCTCGTGTAGAGCGCGAAGAACTCGGCCAAGTAAGTGATCATCACCCGGCCGTCCGCGAGCGAGTGGTGGCAGGAGAACACGAGCCGGAACCGGTCGCCCCGCCTGGCCACCCGCACCGCGAGCGCCTCCCCGCCGACCAGAAGCAGGTCGGACTCTTGGAGCGGGCGGTCCAGATCGCCGTCGTCGATCGTGCAGACCGGCGCGTCGGCGCGGTCCAGCAGCAGCGTGTGCCCCTTCCCGTCGGCGGCGCGCACGACGCGGCCGCCCACCACCGGGTACTTGGCCCGCAGCAGCGCGAGCGCCGCGCGGAGGGCCCCTTCGTCGAGCCGCCCACGGCCTTGGATGACCGCGTTGATCGTCGCGGACATGCCCGCCATGAACGATTCCATCCCGGAAAGCTCCCGGGCTGTCGGCGCCTCGATCCGCACACTGGTCACGGGCGGAGTATACCGCGTCGGACCAGCGCCGACAGGTGGAAATCACCCGAAACGGAGCCCCTCGCCCGAGGGTTCACCAGGACTTTCCGTCCAGCATTCCCAAGCGGGGGGAGGATTTCACCTCTCCTTTCCTTTCGGCCGCCGTCCCGGCCCGCCCGCCGCATGGCCGGGAAAGATTAAAATGCCGCTATGACAACCGCCTCCGACGACCTGGACGTGCTCATCATCGGGGCGGGCATCTCCGGCATCAGCGCCGCGTGGCACGTCCAGCGCCGCTGCCCCGGCAAGCGGTTCGCCGTCCTGGAGGCCCGCGACAGCCTCGGCGGCACCTGGGACTTCTTCAAATACCCAGGCCTTCGCTCGGACTCGGACATGCACACGCTCGGCTTCCGGTTCCGGCCGTGGACCGAGGAGAAGGCGATCGCCGAGGCCCCGGCGATCATGGCCTACCTCCGCGACACGGCGCGCGAGAGCGGGATCGACCGGCACATCCGCTACGGCAGCCGCGTCACGGGCGCCGCGTGGTCGAGCGAGGACCAGCGCTGGACCGTCCAGGTGGAGACCGGCTCCGGCAAACACGAGCTGACCTCCCGGCTCCTCTTTTTCTGCGGCGGGTACTACCGCTACGACGCCGGATACACCCCCGACTTCCCCGGCATGTCGGATTTCGCCGGGACGATCGCGCATCCGAACCAATGGCCGGAGGACCTCGACTGGGCGGGCAAACGCGTCGTGGTCGTCGGCAGCGGCGCGACGGCGGTGACGCTCGTGCCCGTCCTCGCCAGAACTGCCGCGCACGTCGTCATGCTGCAGCGCTCGCCGAGCTACATCCTCCCCGCCCCGAGCAGGGACAAGCTCGCCATCGCGCTGGCCAAGCGCCTCCCGCCGAAAACAGTCCACGCGGTCATCCGCTGGCGCAACATCCTGCGGGGCGCCTATTTCTACCGGCTCACCCGCAAAGACCCCGCCAAAGCCCGCGCGATGCTGCGCTCGTTCACCGTGCGCGCGCTGCCCGAGGGCTATCCGGTCGACACGCATTTCAACCCCCGCTACAACCCGTGGGACCAACGGCTGTGCCTCGCCCCCGGCGGGGACATCTACCGCGCGATCTCGGACGGGCGCGCCTCGGTGGCCACCGGCCAGATCGAGGCCTTCACGCCAACGGGCCTGCGCCTGCGCGGCTCGGACGGGAACGGCTCCGAGGAGATCGAGGCCGACATCGTCGTCACCGCGACCGGGTTCAACATGGGGTCGATGACGGATCTGCCCCTCGTCGTGGACGGCGAGCGGGTGGACCTGGCGAAGCAGTTCGCCTACAAGACGCTCATGCTCACGTCCGTCCCGAATTTCGTCTTCACCGTCGGCTACACGAACGCGTCGTGGACCCTCAAGGCCGACCTCGTCTCCGAATACGCCTGCAGGCTCCTGGCCTATCTCGACAAACGCGGCCTCGGCTCGGCCACCCCGGTCCTGGAAGCCCCGATCGCCGAGCCCAGGCCCTTGTTCGGCGACTTCCAGCCCGGCTACGCCAAACGCGCCTCGGACACGCTGCCGAAACAGGGGCCGAAGGCTCCGTGGCGGCAGCGGATGAGCTACGTGCGCGATGTGGTCGAGATCCGGCACGGGCGGATCCCGACCACATCGCTGCGGTTCAGCGCGGCGCGCCCTACCCGCTGACGAGCGGCGCGAGCGCCTTCCCGGCCAGCTCGACGACCCCTGGCGCGCTGCCGTGCGCGGCCAAGTTGATGGTCACGCCGTCCACGCCGTGCGCCAGCACCCGGCTCTGGATCTGCTCCGCGACCTTCTCCGGTCCGCCCACCACGACCATGTCCGCGAAGCGGCTCAGCTGCTCCTGGTCGGCGCCGCTCGCCGATCCCGCGCTCATCGCGGCGAGCAGGCCCTGCGCGGTCTGTTGCGCCTGCGCGTCGTCCTCGCCGATCACGACGGTGACGTATGCGCTGGTCTCCAGCGTCGACCGGTCGCGGCCCGCCTCGTCGCAGCGCCGCTGGAGCGCTTCGAGCTTCTGCGGGATCTGCGAGAGCCCGCAGATCAGGTTCAAATGGTCGGCGTGCTTGGCAGCGAGGGCGAAGGTCTTCTTCTCGCCGGTGCCGCCGAGCATGACCGGCACGCTCGCGCGCAACCGGGGCTCGTTGATCGCGTCCTTGACGCGGTACCACTTCCCGTCGAACGTCGGGCGCTCGCCCTTGAGCATCGGCCCGATGATCTGCAAGGCCTCCTCCAGCCGCTCGAAGCGGTCGGTGAACGTGCCGAACTCGAAGCCGTAGCTGTCATGCTCCAGCTCGAACCAGCCCGCGCCGATCCCGAGGATCGCGCGCCCGCCCGACACCACGTCGAGCGTGGTGGCGATTTTCGCGGTGAGCGCCGGGTTGCGATAGGTGGGGGTACCTCCCGCGGCTATGTTGGCGAGCTTGCGAGCTGCAGCCGCGGGGGAGTGCCGGTGACGAGGGCTCCGAGCTGGATCGTCTGGGTGCTCGCGGCGAGCGCCGCGAGCACCGTGTACGACTCCAGCATCGGCAGGTCCGGCTCGCCGAAGCCCGGCAGCTGGTAGAAGTGGTCCATCACGAAGAGCGTGTCGAAGCCCGCGGCCTCCGCCTCTTTCGCTTGGGCGACGACGGCGGGGAAGATGTCCCGCACCTCGCCCCCGTAGGAGTAGCTGGGGATCTGCAAGCCGAGTTTGATGCTCATAGTTTTCTCCTTCGTTGTCGAGGCCGGGATCAGGAAGCTTTTGCTCCGGGAGCGGCAGACGGGTAGACCACCCCGGTGAGCTGCTCGGAGACGTCCCACAGCCGGACGGCGGCAGCCTGGTCCTTGGCCCGCTTGGGCAATCTCGCGAGCGACGGGGCTCCGGTGGCCTCCAGGAAGCCGTTCGGGCCGTAGTACGCGCCGCCCTGCGCGTCGGGGCTCGTCGCGCCGTAGAGCGCGGGCAGGATCCCCTGCGGGATCTCTTGCCACAACCACGACACGTTGTAGGTGTACGGGAGCAGGCGGCCGGAGAGGCTCGTGTTCCCGCCGTGGGTCGGGCCGGTGGTCTGCAGGTTCGTTTTGGTGGCGCCGGGATGCGCGGCGTTGCTCGCGATCCCCCAGCCCCCCGCCCTGCTGCGCCGGTCGAGCTCGCGGGCGAAGACGAGGTTCGCGAGTTTCGAGGCCCCGTACGAGGCCCACAGCGGATAGCGCTTCTCCCATTGCAGGTCGTCGAAGTTCAAGCTGCCGAAATGGCTGGCCCCGCTGGACAGGTTCGTCACCCGCGCGCCCCCTGCGGCGCGCAAGAGCGGCAACAGGTGGCCGGTGAGCGCGAAGTGCCCGAGGTAGTTGCTGCCGAACTGCAGCTCGAAGCCGTCTTCGGTGGTCTCGCGCTTGGGCGGGGTCATGATCCCGGCGTTGTTGATCAGGATGTCGATCGGGCGGGACTCGGCGCCCAGCTGCTCGCCGAGCTCGGCGACGCTCTTGAGGCTCGCGAGGTCGAGGCGGCGCAGGCCGAGCTGCGCCTTGGGGTTCTCGGCCTTGATCTTGGCCATCGCCTCCTCGCCCTTCTGCTGGTTGCGGACGGCGAGGAGGACCTCCGCGCCAGCCCCGGCGAGGCGTTTCGTGAGGCCGAAGCCGAGGCCGGAGTTCGCGCCGGTGACGACGGCGAGCTTGCCGGCGAGGTCGGGGACGGTCAGGTTGAGGGATTCGCGGGACATGGACTTCTCCTGTCTAATTCGGATTCGGCCATCGAGTATCAGACCGATGGTCCGATAATAAGAGACCGATGGGATGTTGTCAAGAGACCGCCGGACTGTTAAACTTGGGCAATGATGTCCCAAGACTGCGGCTTCCATCGCGCCCGCAGCCCCGAGCAGGTGGAACAGCGCCGCAGAGCCATCCTCGACACGGCTTCGGAGATGCTGAGAGAGGCCCCGATCGCCGCGATCAGCCTTCGCGAGCTCTCCGCCAGGGTCGGGCTCGCGAAATCCAACGTGCTGCGCTACTTCGACAGCAGGGAGGCGATCTTCCTCGAGATCCTCGACCGCGAGCAGCGCGATTGGCTGGACGAGCTGGAGCGAACGCTCGGCGCCCTCGAACCGGGGACGGAACCGTTCGCGGTGGAGCGCGCCATCGCCGACGCCGTCACGGCCTCGGTCGTGCGGCGCCCGCTCTTGTGCGAGCTCGTCGCCGCGATGGGCGGCGTGCTGGAGCGCAACATCTCCGTGGAGTTCGCCCGCGATTTCAAACGTCGCGCGAACGGGAACATAGCCAGGCTCTCCGTGCTCGTCCAGGGCGCCGTCCCCGGCCTCGGCCCCGCGTCCGCCGCGATGGCCGCCGCCGCCATCGTCATCCTCATCACCGGGCTGTGGCCGTACGCCCACCCCACCGACGAGGTTTGCGCCGTCATGAAGGAGATGGGCTCGCCGACCGCCGATTTCATGTTCCGCGAGGGGATGCGCGACGGCCTGGTCACCCAATTCGTCGGACTGCGGGCGAGGGAAGCGGCAGGGGCTCCGCCCGGCAGGCTGTTCGCTCCGGCCGCCGCAAGCGAATAGGCCGAACGGGCCCGCGAACACACGGAGTAACGTTCCCCCTATGGCCTCCTCCGTGCGCGCTTCGCTCGACCAAGGGGTCGGGCATCTCGTCCTCGACCGCCCCCAAGCCCTCAACGCACTCGACCTCGCCATGATCCGCGAGCTCGCCGAACCGCTGGCCGCGTGGGCCGAGGACAGCTCGGTGCGCCGAGTGGTGGTCACGAGCGACTCCCCGAAAGCGTTCTGCGCGGGCGGCGACATCCGGGCGATCCGCGACTACGCCCTCAAGGACGAGACCGGGCCGATCCGGCAGTACTTCGCCGAGGAGTACGCGCTCAACCGGCTCATCGCCGAGTACCCCAAGGAATACGTCGCCGTGATCGACGGCTACGCCCTCGGCGGCGGGCTCGGGATCAGCGTCCACGGAGCGGAACGGATCGTCAGCGAGCACGCCGTCGCCGCGATGCCCGAAACCGCGATCGGGTTCTTCCCCGACATCGGAGCCTCTTATTTCCTCCCCCGGCTGCAGGGCGAGCTCGGGACCTACCTCGGGCTCACCGGCGCCCGCCTTTCGGGCGCCGACGTGGTCGCCGCAGGCCTCGCCACGCGGTTCGTCCCGCGCGAGCGGCTCGCCGACGCGACGAGCGCCCTGATCTCCGGGGTCGACTCGGACAGCGTGTGGGGCGCCTACGCCGAGGACGTCCCCGCCCTCGCCCTGCCGCTGGACCGGATCGACGCGGTCTTCGCGGGCCACGACGCGACAGCCATCCTCGACCGGGTCGAGAACTTGCTCGGCGATTCAGCCGGATGGGATGCAAGGCAGCAGGCGACGACGCGTACGGAAACAGCGAGGAACGAGCCTGGTACGCGAGGAGCCGATAACGCCGCAGACCGCCAGCTGAGCGCCGAGGACCGCGAATGGGCCGAGGCGACGCGATCGGCGCTGGCCGCCGCCTCGCCCACCTCGCTCGTCGTCACGCTCCGACTCGTCCGACTGGGCACCTCCGACGATCTCGCGGGCTGCTTGGCACGCGAACTGGACCTGGCCACGACGGTGACCAAGACCGAAGACTTCGCCGAAGGGGTGCGCGCCGCGCTCGTGGACAAGGACCGCTCCCCCGCGTGGCGGCCCAAGGCCGCCGTTGATGTCGCGGCGGACACGGTCGAGGAACTTTTCCGCTCCCACGCCATGTGAACACGAGGCGACTTCCGGAAAAACCCGCCACGCCATGTCACACTTGGTTGCTCTGTGAAGAGTCTAAGAGTACTCTAAGGTCACTTTCCACAACCGGAGGAGCATAGTTTGAGCAGGTTCACCAACGAATTGTTCGCGAACGCCGCAGCCTCGCCGCGAGGCCTGGCGACCGGCGATCCGCACGCCCCGCTCTTCCAGACCTGGGGCGAGGTCCACGCCATCGCCCGGCAGATCGCGGGCGGCCTCGCCGAAGTCGGCGTCGAGCCCGGACATTCGGTCGGCGTCCTCGCAGGCATGCCCGTGGACATCGCCCCGCTGGTGCAGGGCGTGTGGATCCGAGGCGGCTCCATCACCATGCTCCACCAGCCCACCCCCCGGACCGACCTCGTGCAGTGGGCCGAGGACACCCTTCGGGTGGTCCGGATGATCAACGCCGACGTGGTCGTGGTCGGCGACCCCTTCGAGCCCGCCGTCGACGTGCTGCGCCAGCACGGCATCCGCGTCGCGCTCATCAGCGAGCTGCGCAAAGGCCCGAGCATCAGCCCCGTCCCGATGGGCGAGCAAGACGTCGCGCTCCAGCAGCTGACCTCCGGGTCCACCGGCATCCCCAAAGCTGTCGTGATCACCCACGAGAACCTGTACTACTGCGCGCACGCCCAGCACGACGGCCTGAGCTTCAATGTGGAGACCGACGTGACCGTCTCCTGGCTGCCGCTCTTCCACGACATGGGCATGATCGGCTACCTCGCCACCCCGATGATCCTCGGCGGCCAGTCCGTGCACGTCACACCGATGGACTTCCTGCGCGCGCCGCTCCTGTGGGCCGAGCTCATCAGCAAATACAAGGGCACGGTCACCGCGGCCCCGAACTTCGCCTACTCCCTGCTCGCCCGCCGCTTGAACCAGGCTCCGGACGGCGTCGTCGACCTCTCCTCCATGAAGTACATGATGAACGGCGCCGAGCCGGTCTCGCCGGACACCATGGAGGCGATCGTCGAGGCAGGCGCCCGGTTCGGCCTGAGCCCCGAGGCCATCGCGCCGTGCTACGGCATGGCCGAGACCACGCTCGCCGTCTCCCTCCCCGTGCGCGGCACCGGCCTGCGCGAGGAAGTGGTCGACGCCGACCTCCTCGAACTCATGGGCCGCGCGGTGCCCACCGCCAAGGGCCACGTGCGCAGGCTCGCCACGCTCGGCAAAATCGTCGACCCGCTCGAGGCCAAGGTGGTCGACAACGAGGGAAGGGCCATCGAGTCCCGCCAGGTCGGCGTGATCCATCTGCGCGGAAAAGTGGTCTCGCCCGGCTACATCACCGTTGACGGCCCTGTGCCGATGACCGACGCCGAGGGCTGGCTCGACACCGGCGACATCGGCTACCTGACCGAGGACGGCCAAGTCGTCGTGTGCGGCCGGGTCAAAGACGTGATCATCATGGGCGGGCGGAACATCTACCCGACCGACATCGAGCGGGCCGCCTGCGGCGTGGACGGAGTCCGCGCGGGCAACGCCGCCGCCGTGCGGCTCGACGCGGGCGAGCTGCGCGAGTCCTTCGCCGTCGTGGTGGAGAGCAAACTCCACGAGGACGAGGACGAGGCGGAGCGCATCAGGCACGACATCGTGCACGCCGTGTTCTCCGAAGTCGGCGTCCGCCCCCGCAAGGTGGTCGTGCTCGGCCCCGGCAGCTTGCCGAAGACCTCTTCCGGCAAGCTCAAGCGCGCAGGCTCGGCCGCCCTGCTCGCGTCCGTCTGACGCGCCCGGCCCGTCCCGCCGCGCCGGACTCCGGCCACGCAGGGAAATAAATGCAAGGCCACTCGTCCCGAAGGGCATGATCCGCGTCACCGGCATATTTGCCCGCGCGCTCGACAAACACGGCTGACAGGCGCGTATGGCGCCATGAGCACGGCCGACGCCTGTGCTGTGGAATTGACATAAAGAGCAAATACGACGCGCCCAATGAAAGTTGCTTGGTATCATGCAACAGCTGGCCTGAGAAACACATACACTTTTCCTGTCAGCGACCTGAGAGCGAGTCAGAACGGAGTGCCCGGATGTGCCCCAAAGAGACAGCTCCCCGGCGGGCCGAACGCATGAGCAAGCAAAAGGGGGCATGAGGCCTTGAAAATCCTCAGAACGATCTGGTTGCCGCTCATCGTCGTGGTCGTGGTCGCAGGCGCGTCGTTCGCGGTCTACCGGCTCCACGGAGTCTTCGGCGCCGAGAGCGTCGCGGTCGCCGAGATCAAAGACAACACCGATCCCGTCATCCCCAAGGACGTGATCTACGAGATCTCCGGCCCGGCCGGGACCCAAGGAGAGGTCAACTACCTCGACGAGCGGGCGCAGCCCCACCGTCAGCAGTTCACGACCCTGCCTTGGTCCTTCACTATCTCCACCAAGCTCAACTCCATCTTCGCGCAAGTCGTGGCGCAGGGGGACAGCGACAACCTCAGCTGCCAGATCACCGTCAACGGCATAGTGCGGGATCGGCAGACCTCGTACGACCACAACGCCCAAATCTCCTGCTTGGTGAAATCTGCATGACCGCACCCCACGCCCCCGTCAAACATTCGCGCATCGCGCGGCTCATCCTGCACTCGTCGCTGCTGGTGGTCCTGCTGTGGCTCGCGGGCATCGTCCTCTTGAACATCTTCGTGCCCCAGCTCGAAGCGGTCGGCAAGGAGAACTCCGTCTCGCTGGCCTCCAAAGAGGCTCCGTCGTACAAGTCGATCCTGAGACAGGGCAAGCTGTTCCAGCAGTTCGACTCGGACAGCATGGTCATGATCCTCCTGGAGAGCGACCAGCCGCTCGGCGACCCGGCGCGCGAGTACTACACCAAGCTCGTCCAGCGCCTGCAGAAGGACACCAAGCACGTTTCGCACGTCCAAGACTTCTGGGGCGCCCGCAACACGGCGGGCGGCGTGCAGAGCGTCGACGGCAAGGCCGCCTACGTGCAGCTGAACCTCATCGGCGACCAAGGCACCAACGAGGGCAAAGAGTCCGTCCAGTCGGTGAGCGACATCGCCAACAACCAGGTCGACTGCAAGCCCGGCGGCGTCGACTGCAAGCCCGGCCCCAAAGAGAACGACCCCCCCAAGGGGCTGAAGGTCTACGTCACCGGCCAGGCCGCGCTCACGATGGACATGAACGACGCGGGCGACAAGAGCATGATCAAGATGACGCTGATCACGCTCGGGGTCATCGTCGTCATGCTGCTCGTCATCTACCGCTCCATCTTCACGACGCTGCTCGTCTTCTTGACCGTCATCCTCGAGCTCAGCGCCGCCAGGGGCGTGGTCGCCTTCCTCGGCCACACCCACATCATCGGTCTGTCCACGTTCGCGACGAACTTGCTCGTCGCCTTGGCCATCGCGGCGGGCACGGACTACGCGATCTTCCTCATCGGCCGCTACCACGAGGCGAGGGCGGCGGGCGAGGACCGGATCACGGCGTACTACACGACCTACCACAGCGTCTCGCACGTCATCTTGGGCTCCGGCCTCACCATCGCGGGCGCGACGTACTGCTTGACCTTCACGAACCTCCCCTACTTCAAATCGCTCGCCGTCCCGTGCGCCATCGGCATGCTCGTCGTGGTCGCGGCGGCGATGACACTGAGCCCCGCCGTGCTCCTCTTGGCCACCAAGGTCGGGATGATGGAGTCCAAGCGCAAGTCCAGCGGCCGGGGCTGGCGCAAGACCGGCACCGCCATCGTCCGCTGGCCCGCCCCGATCCTCGTGATGGTCTCGCTCATCGCCCTCGTCGGCCTCGGCGTCCTGCCGACCTACGCGGTGAACTACAACGACCGGGACTACATCCCCGCGAGCCTCCCCTCGAAGATCGGCTTCCTCGCGTCGGACAAGCACTTCTCGAAAGCGCGGATGAACCCCGACATCTTGCTGATCGACTCGCCGGTGGACCTGCGCAACCCGGCGAACATGCTCGTGCTCGACCGGATCGCGAAGAACGTGATCCGCATCGACAGCATCGGCAAGGTGCAGAGCATCACCAGGCCGCTCGGCGCGCCCATCGACCACAGCTCCATCCCCTTCCAGGTCAGCATGAGCTCGACGCCGATGCTTGAGAACATGAACTACCTCAAGGCGCGGATGAAGGACATGAAGAAGATGTCCGACGACCTCGGCGTCATGATCTCGACCATGCAGCGGATGTACGACATCATGAGCCAACTGGTCGGCGTCACGCACAGCCTGACAGGCACCACTGCGGAGATGAAGGGCATCACCGAGCAGATGCGCGACCAGATGAGCTACTTCGACGACTACATGCGACCGTTCCGCAACTACTTCTACTGGGAGACGTACTGCTACGAGCTCCCGTGGTGCTGGGCGGGACGCTCGATCTTCGACGCGCTCGACAACATCGACAAGCTCACCGACAGCATCGGCTTCATGTACGGCGACATCCAGAAGATGGACCAGCTCATGCCGCAGATGCTCGCCCAGATCCCGCCGATGATCTCGATCTCCAAGGACATGCGGAACATCACGCTGACCATGTACAGCACCTTCAACGGGATGATCGACCAGATGGAGCGCATGACGGACACGAGCTACGTCATGGGGCAAGCCTTCGACCTCGCGAAGAACGACGACTTCTTCTACCTGCCGCCGGAGGCGTTCGACAACGACGACTTCAAGGTGGGCCTGCGGCTCATGCTGTCCCCGGACGGCAAGGCCGCGCAGATGATCGTCACCCACCAGGGCGACCCGGCGGGAGCCGAGGCGCTCGCCAGCACCGAGACCGTGCTCAAGCAGGCGAAGCAAGCCATCAAGGGCACGCCCCTCGAAGACGCCAAGCTCACGCTCGGCGGCACGGCCGCGACATACCACGACATCGGCGAACAGGTGAAATACGACCTGATGATCGCCGTGATCTCGGCGATGAGCCTGATCTTCCTCATCATGCTCATCATCACCCGGAGCGTCGTGGCCGCCTTCACCATCGTCGGCACCATCGCGATCTCGCTGGGCTCTTCGTTCGGCCTCTCCGTGCTCATCTGGCAGCACTTGCTGCACCTGCAGCTGCACTGGTTCGTGATGCCCTTCACCGTCATCATCCTGCTGGCGGTGGGGTCGGACTACAACCTGCTCTTGGTGTCCCGAATGAAGGAAGAGCTCCACGGCGGGCTCAAGACCGGCATGATCCGGGCGATCGGCGGCTCCGGCGGCGTGCTCACCTCGGCGGGCCTCGTGTTCGCGTTCACCATGGGCTCGATGATCACAAGCGACCTCGTCGCCATCGGCCAATGCGGCACATCGATCTGCCTCGGCCTCCTGTTCGACACACTGATCGTGCGAGGCTTCATGACCCCGTCGATCGCGGCCCTCCTCGGACGTTGGTTCTGGTGGCCGCTGCGAGTGCGGGCCCGTGGCGAGGACAACGTGCTGCCCAAGCAGCAGGCCGCAGTAGCGGGCTAAGCCGCCTTCGCGATATCTGCCACCAACTCCAGCACCGCGTCGATCTCTGACGCGATGTTGAAATAGTGCGGCGAGAGGCGGACCACGTCCATGAGGCCCTTCGCGGCCATGTCGTGCTGGGCGGAGGTGCGGCGGGAGTAGTGGCAGGACACTGTGTGCTTGGCGAGCTCCCCCGCGACCGAGACCGAGTCCGCGCCGTCGAGGGAGAACGTCACAATGCCGCACAAGTCGTCCCCGAGGTCCCACACGCGCGCGCCGGGCACCTGCGCCAGCCCTTCGCGCAGCAGCCGCGCGCTCGCCCGCACTGCGGCGCTCGCCTCGTCGACCCCGATGTCCAAGAGGTAGTCCACGGCGGCTCCGAGCCCGAGGAATCCGGCGATGTTGCCTTCCCACTGCTCGAACCGGGTCGCGTCCTTCGCGACTTCGTACTCGTCGGGGCCGGTCCACGCCGTGGTGAACGTGCCGAGCACGCGTGGCTCAAGGCCCGCCGTCGTCTTCGGATTGACATAGAGGAAGCCGGTGCCGCGCGGGCCGCGAAGCCATTTGCGCCCGGTGAAAGAAGCCGCGTCGACACCCGATTCGGCCACGTCCACCGGCAATTGCCCGGCCGATTGGCATGCGTCGTGCAACACCAGCGCCCCATGGGCGTGGGCGAGCTCCACCACCTCGCGCACCGGGTTGACAAGCCCGCTGTTCGTCGGGACCTCCACGAGCGAGACGAGGCGCACCCGTTCGTCCAGCATCGCCGCAAGCGCTCCGAGGTCGATCCTGCCGTGCTGGTCGGACGGGACGACCTCGACGCTCACGCCGAGCGTCTTGTGCGCTTTGAGCGCGTTGATCGCGTTGCTCGGGTAGTCCGCGCGACAAGTGAGGATGCGGTCCCCCCGCTCGAACGGCACTGCGGAGAAGAACTCGTTCCACGCCCTGCCCGCCGAGTCGAGCAGCGCGACGTCCTCGGGCGCGGCCCCGATCAATCTCGCGATCGACTGTTTCACGCCCGCGAGGCGCTCCCCCGCAACCTCGGCTGCGCGATACCCGCCGACCTGCGCCTCGAGCCGCAGATGCCCGATCACCGCGTCGAGCACGGGCAGCGGCGGCAGGGACGAGCCCGCGCTGTCGAAAAACAGCGTGCCCATCACGCCCGGCGTGTCCGAAAGGATCCGATCGATGTCGAGCATTCCGGCAGTCTAGCCGCGCCCGGGCCCGCAATACTGTCAGACCCTTGTCGCACCATGGACGCCAGGCAACACGATCAGGAGGCAACGATGAAGTACTGGCTCGGAGTCGTCTCGCACGAGCACGTGCGTCGAGGCGTGGAACTCGGGATAGCGCAGGCGAACCACGGCAAGCGGCACCTGCTGGCCAGGATGCGCCCCGGGGACTGGCTCGTCTACTACTCGGCGCGGGAGCGCATCCGCGACGGCGCGCAGGTCCATGCGTTCACCGCGATAGGGCGGATCTGCGACGACGAGCTCTGGGAGGCCGCGGAGCCGATCAACAACGGGGGCTGTTTCCGCCCCTGGCGCCGCCGCGCGGAATACATCCGTATGGCTTCGACGGCTCCGCTCGCCGGGCTGCGCGACCGGCTCGACCTCACCGCCGACCAGCATTGGGGGATGCGCCTGCGGCGCGGCCTGATCGAGCTCGGCGAGCACGATTTCCAACTGATCCACGACGCGATGGTCGCATGTCCGGCCGGGCAGGGATCGACCGGGCAGGGCTCGACCGGGCGGCTCAGCAAAGCCGGGTGATCAGTCCCGGGCCGCGAGCGCGTCCTCCGCGTCCGCGTCGTGCGCGACGGGCTCCCACCTGCCGACCAAAAGCGCGACGGCCCCGATGACAGGAGCCGCGGCGATGACCCAGAAGACCCTGGTCGACAACGCCGACGCGAGCACCGGGAACAGGAACAGCGTCACCGTCGTGGCGGCGCTGTCGACGCCCCGGCTGAATCCCACGCCGGTCCCCCGGATACGGGTCGGATAGCTGAGCGCGGCGAACGTCATGAGATTGGCGCCGGGCCCGCTCGCCTGGGCGAACAGGTACAACCCGAGCATGCCCAACGCGAGCGCGATCGCGACCGGCCCCTTGGGCACGCCGAGCGAGGCCAGCACGACGAATGCGACGAGCTGGAGGCCGAATCCGATCAGCGTCATCCGCCAGGCCCCGTGGCTGCGCGACCAGCCGATGCCCAGCATCCCGCCGGTGAACGCGAACACGAGGTTGAGCGCCAGCGCCGAAACGATCGTGGTGAGCTCGCCCTGGGCGAGGAATGTCGCAATGATGACCGGCAGCCCGAAGGCGACCGAGTTGTAGCCGAAGTTCTGCGCGGTGTTGGCGACGAGGTTCTGCAGGGTCCGGCGCCGATACGGCGGACGGAACAGCTCCCGGTACCGCTGGCCCGCAGAGGCGCGCCGCGTCTCACGGCGCGCTTCGGGGGCCACGCGCGCGTCGACTCCGTAGCTGCGGCGCAGAATCGCCGCCGCGCCTTCGAGGTCGCCCTGGCCCGCCGCCCAGGCGGGGGACTCGTCGATGTAGCGCTTGCGCACCGCGATAATGGCGAGCGCGGGGACCGCGCCGAATCCGACCACGTACCGCCAAATGTGCTGGTGCTGCTCGGCGGGCAGCAGCGCGTAAATCCCCAAAATGACGACGTAGCATGCGGTGGTGGCCGCGTACCAGGCCGGGCACCACGCCGCGGTGCGGTCCGACTTGCTCCCCTTCCCTTGCAAGCGCGAGAACTCGGCGAGGAACGCCATCGCGACCGGCAGGTCCATGCCGACGCCCACCCCCATGAGGAAACGGAAGCCGATGAGCATCGCGGCGTTGACCGCGAGCGCGGCTCCGATCGCCGCCACGACGAAGAAGACCATGTCGGCCATGAAGACCCGGTATCTGCCGATCCGGTCGACCAGCGCCCCGCCGAGGAACGACCCGACGAGCGCGCCGAGCGAGATCGCGCTGACCACCAGGCCGAGCTGCGCGGGGCCGATGTGGAACTGCTCGCGCACAGCCTCCTCCCCGTATGCGAGCGAGGTCAGGTCGTACGCGTCGAGGAAGACTCCGCCCAACGCGAGCAGGACGATCACCTTCGCGTTCGCCGCCCGGCCCGCTCCCTGGTTCACGATGTCCGACACATCTGCGGCAGACCGAATCCAGACCGTGTCGGCCCGCTGGGCCTCTTGTACCGCCGTCGCCACAACACTCCTTCTTCGAAGCAAACGAGCCGCAAGCTTAACGGAAGCGCTGGTCGCGGTACAGATCCACGCTCAATCTGCGTCGAATCCCGCCCGTTCCGCCAAGCCTCGGGGGGAGGCTGTGTGACTATTAATATAATATATATCATATGTATGAAATATTGATGGCCCGGGACACACAGGCTCCCGCCTGGCCGCGGCTCCGGGCATCCGCCACGCGACTGGGGCCGAGGGGCCAGACATGAGCTGGAGCCAATACTCGGACGAGCTGCACGAAGCCGCGACACGGCGCGTGCTCGAAGAGGGCTTGACGCTCCGGGCGGCCGCGACCGCGGTCGGGGCTTCACGGAGCACGATCAGCAGATGGGTGCGGCTGTGGCGCGCGGAGCACGGATTCGCGACGGAGCAACGCCCTCCGCGCCATGGAGCCGACTGGCAGAAACACGAGGCCGTGCGGCTCGTCCTCGAAGAGGGCCTCACCTTCGCGGGGGCCGCGCGCAAGACCGGGGTCACGCCGCCGACCGTCCGCAAATGGACGCACGAAGCGCGGCCCGCGCCGAAGCGCGGGGACTCGTCGCAGCGCGCACAGGCGGAAGCGATGCGCCTCATGGCGGAAGAAGGGCTCGGGCCGAGACAAGTCGCCCGCCAGCTCGGCCTGAGCGTGTCCGTCGTGGCCGCGTGGATCCGCCACGGCAATGTCCGATAACCGCTAGTAAATCGGAACCCGCGCCGGCAGAGTGGACGTATGGACAGGACCGCGAGGAACGAGCAGGGCCCGCGGGGCTTCGACAACGCAGCCGGCCGCGGACGGGGGCCCCAGATGGGTTTCGAAGCCTGCTATCGGGCCATCTCCTCGAAGGACGCCCGGTTCGACGGACAGTTCTACACGGCGGTGGCGACCACCGGGATCTACTGCAGGCCGTCCTGCCCGGCGCGGACGCCCAAGCCGGAGAACGTCGCCTTCTACCCCACTGCCGCAGCCGCGCATCTCGCAGGCTACCGGGCGTGCAAGCGCTGCTCCCCCGACGCCGCGCCGGGCTCGCCGCAATGGAACATCCGCTCCGACGCGGCGGCCCGCGCGATGCGGCTCATCGACGACGGCGTGGTGGACCGCGACGGCGTGGAGGGCCTCGCCCGACGGCTCGGCTATTCCAGCAGGCAACTGAACCGTCTCCTCACCGCCGAGCTCGGCGCGGGGCCGTTGGCATTGGCCCGCGCCCGTCGGGCCGCGACCGCCCGCACGCTCGTCCAAACCACGTGCCTCCCCTTCGCCGACATCGCTTTCGCCGCCGGGTTCGCGAGCGTCCGGCAGTTCAACGACACCATGCGGGAGGTCTTCGCCGCCGCGCCGCGCGAACTGCGGCGCGAGAAGCTTCCGGCGCACACCGCCCCCGGCGCGGTGGTGCTCCGGCTGCCGTTCCGAGGGAGGCTCGACGTGCCATGGATGCAGTGGTTCTTCGCCGAGCACGCGATCGCCGGAGTGGAAGAGGTGCGCGACGGAGACTACCGCCGCACCATGCGCCTCCCCCACGGGCTCGGCGTCGTCTGCGTGCGGGTCGAGCCGACCGGCTCCAGCGTCCACGCCCGATTCCAACTGGCCGACGCGCGGGACCTGACCACGGCGGTGAGCCGGACCCGCAGGCTCCTCGACCTCGACGCCGACCCGGAATCCGTGGACGCCGCCCTCGCCGTGACGGCGCCCGCGCTCGCCGAGGAGATCTCCCGAAGCCCCGGACTGCGTATTCCGGGGGCGAGCGACCCCGCCGAGCTGATCCTGCGCGCCATGATCGGGCAGCAGATCTCCATAGCCGCCGCGCGGACGCACACGGGCAGGCTGGCCGAGTCGCTCGGCGACCCGTTCGACGACCCCGACCCCTCGGGCGGGCTCAGCAGGATCTTCCCGACCGCGGAGCAAGTAGCCGCAGACGGCGGGGCCTCGCTCCGAGGGCCCGCCGCGCGCACTCGGGCCATCCTCGCTGTCGCCCAGGCCCTCGCGAACGGGAAGCTCGAACCGCACACCGGGATGGAATCCGCCGAGCTTCGCAAGCAGTTGCTCGACCTGCCGGGGATCGGGCCGTGGACGGCAGATTACGTCGTGCTGCGGTATCTGCTCGACCCCGACACCCTGCTCGACACGGACCTCGTGGTCCGGCGCGGCGCGGAAGACCTCGGGATCGACCTCAAAGAAGCCCGCCGCCACTCGCCCTGGCGCTCGTACTTCGGCTTGCGCCTGTGGCAGCACGCGCTCCGCCGCCGAGGAGCGCTGGCGTGAGCGGTCACTCGGCGGCCGCCATCTCGCGCAAGTTCGACTCCACCGCCCCCACCAGCCGGTCGATCTCGGCCGGCGTGAACGCGCCGCGCGGATAGCTCGCCTCGATCGCGAGGCGGCCGCCGTAGGCGGACACCATGTACGTGGAAGCCACGCCGGACGAGGCCTCCGAGCCCTGCGCCGCCTGGAGCTGGGCAATCGCCGCAGCGTCTGTCGCGAGCACGCCGCGCACGTCCTCGACGACGAGGCCGTCCGGAGTCGGCAACGCTCCGAGCGCCCCGACATTGGTGATGTAGAGGGCAGGGGCCTGCGGCCGCCCCAGGTCCCCGAGCACGTGGTAGATCTGCTGCTGGACCAGGCCGCCCTTCAAGTCGTCCGCCAAGTCGCCGAGGATGCGCGAGCCCACTTCGAACGGGTCGCTCGCCTCGTCGACCACAGCTTTCGCATGCGCCATGGCGACAAGGTTCGTCCCTTCGACGATGCCGATCGGCGGAGCGACCCGGTCGCGGATGTCCGCCGAGCTGCGCAGGCCGATCTCGACCGGTCCCGTCGCGGGCTCGGCCACGAGCGAGCGCTCCGCTTTGACGACAGCCCCGCACACCACGCCGTGCAGCGAGACGCCCTTCGTCTTGCCCGCCCGCCGCAACGCCTCGGTGGTTGCGGCCTCTAACAGGATCCGCCGCCCCTCCTGCTCGGCGAATACCGCAGCAGGCGTCGGCCTCCCGCCCCAGACGGAGCCTTCGAGCCGTTCTGCGCCGCTGGTGGGCAGCTCGGCGACGCCGCGCTCGCGCAGCAACGCCTCGGGGGCGGCGGGGATCGGGGCGGCGGCCTGCTCGGGAGCCGATCCCGTGTCCACGATCCGGGCGTAGGCCGACCAGAATTGCGTGTTGTAGTACATGGCCGCGCGCGCGTCCGCGACTCCGTGGTGCGTCCCGAAGGACACCACATGCTCGTCCCCCGCCGAGAGGACGTTCAGCGCGACGAGCCCGCTGCCCGGGGTCAACGGCCACAGTTCGGGCTCCTCGATGGCCGCCGCGTCTGCGAAGAAGGCCGACGGAGCCCCGCCCTCCCCCTCGACGAGCAGAAAACCTTGATCGCCCACAGCGATCTGGTGCCCCAGCACCGGGTGCGCGTCCCGGACGGCCCGCAGCGCCTCGACGAGGGCGGCGCGGTCCAACCGCCCGCGCAACGTGGCGGACAGCCACACTGTGACCGAGCCCGCCGTGAAAAACGTCTCGAACGGGGAAAGCGGCCGGACTACGTTCTGCGGCGCAGCGCTCGAAGCCATCTGTCATCTCCTCCGTTCCCGCAGGCAGATCGTCTGCAGATAGTGCTTGTCCATGAAACTATTGTCAGTTTAACTGACATTTCACATACGGGCGCCGCGTGTTGCGTCACATCGCCGAGGCGCTCCGGGGGCTTCGGGTCGTCGGAATAAACCACGAAGCCTCTTCGTTGCCTGGACCGTCAACTTAATACTTGAACATTCAACTAAAAAGCTCCTGGCACAACCGTCCGGGGCGAACAGATGAGGAGCACATGATGAAGACCGTCGCAGCGGGCGCCCTGATCGCCCTTTCCGGACTCGCCGGAGCCGCCTACGCCTCGACAGCCCCCGCGAACGCGTCCATCGTCGCCCACTTCGGCGACGCGGGAAACGCGGGAAGTGCGGGGAGCAACGGAACTGGCGACCATATGGCCGGGAAACTCGACAACACCGACCAAGTCACCAATACCGGGCCCAACGAGGACACCAGAATCCTTCAGAGCGTGGAAAAAGCGGCCCTCGGCTCCTGACGCGCCGCGCTCACGCCCCGATGGACTGCTTCATGTAGTCGAGCGAGTCCCAGAAGTGGTCCTGCCAGTACGGCCAGTTGTGCGTGCCGGACGCGTCGAGGACGAACCGCGCGTTGAGCCCGGCTTGCTGGGCCTTGTCCTGGAAGCTCTTCGTCTGGGAGTACGCGATGGTCTCCAGGCCCGCCGCGCTGACCTTGTCCACCGCCGAGAGGTCGCCGTCTTTGTCGGTGGCGCCGCCCCGCGCGGCCGAAATGTACAGCGGGATACCCTTGAGGTCGTTGATGCGCACCGTCGGGTCGTTCTGCGGCCAGCGCGGGCTCCACGGCGGCCCCCACATGTTGTCGCTGTTGAAGCCCTGTTCGGAGAGCATCGCGGCCCGCACCGCCTCCCGCATGCCGGGGGCGGTGATGTTGAGGAATCCGGACAAGGCCGAGGCGAAGCCGAACCTGTCGCGGTGGTTGGCGGCGAGGATCAACGCCGAGCCGCCGCCCATGGAGAGGCCGACGACGGCGTTGCCGGTCCCCGAGAGCTTGATCGAGCTCAGATAGTTCGGCAGCGTGGTGCCGACGAACGTCTCCCACATGTAGCGGTACGGCTGGTTGTTGAGATTGCTCGGCGAGTCCCAGTCGGTGTAGAAGCTCGCGTTGCCGCCGATCGGCTCGACCACGGTGATGCCGTGCTGCGCGGCCTCGTGCACATTGGTCATATGCTCCCAGCCGGACACGTCCCAGGTGGCCCGCAAGCCGTCCAGCAGAATGACGCACTTCTTCGACCCGTTCGTCGCGCGCCATAGGCGCACCTTCACATCGGGCATCTCCGGAGTCGGCACCATGTGCTCCTCGACCGTTGCGTTCGGGTCGGATCCGGGGTGGTCGTCCGGGGGGTTCGCGGCGGCGAGGGGCGCTTGGCCCGCAAGCGCGAGACCTGCGGCGCCTGCCGCGCCCGCAGTGGCGAGGAGGCCGAACCGCCGCCTCGAAAAAGAGCGATTCTGCCCCTCTGCCATAGAGTGCACCGTGTTCGCAACGTTTTCCATGAGGATCCTTTCGGAAACGACTCTTCGAGGGTCGCACACATCGCCTCGGACGAGGGGGAGCCTCGCCGGGGCGGGTGTGGAATCCATCCTGGCCCCCAGCCTGTGGGCAAGCTGAGCCTCTTCTGCCAAGCCGCCTAGATCCAGACAGATGAGATGCAAGGCGGCAGGACGCGCGGCGCACAAGAGCGGAGGCCACGGAGCAGGTGCGTGAGCGTCCGACAACGCAGCAGATCGCTGTCTGGGCTAGGCCCCAATCGAGGCTTTGAGTTGGTCGAGCGAGAGCCAGAGGTTCTCTTCCCAGTAGGGCCAGCGGTGGGTGCCGAAGGGCTGGACGTTGTAGGTGGCGTTGACCCCGAGGTCGTCCAGGCGTTGCCGGAAGGACTCGTCATTGCTCTTGATGATGCCCTCGATGAGCTGCGCCGAGGCTTCTTCCACAAAGGGCAGGCCCTCGTCGGTCGGGCCGGGCTGGCCGTTGCCCCAAGAGAGGTACAGCGAGGTGTCGCGGAGTTTCTCGGCCTGGGTGAACGGGTCGTTCGCCTTCCAGGTGTCGTTGAACCCCGGCCCCCACATGCTGTCGCAGTTGAAGCCCTGCTCGGACCACATCGAGGCGCAGATCTGCTCGCGGGAGAGGCCTGCGGACAGATTCAGGTAGCCGGAGTAGGCGGCGGCGAACTTGTACTTGTCCGGGTAGTCCGCCGCGAGGATCAGCGCGGCGGAGCCCGCCATCGACAGGCCGGCGATCGCGTTGCCGTTCGGGTCGAGGCCCTGCGAGGCCTCCCACGCGGGCAGCGTTTGGCCGATGAAGGTCGACCACATGTACTTGTACGGCTGGCCGTTGCCCTGGCTCGGCTCCAACCAGTCGGTGTAGAAGCTCGCGTTGCCGCCGACCGGCTCGATCACGTTCACGCCGTGCTGCGCCAAGAGGTGCGCGTTGGTGTTGTGCTCCCAGCCGGAGACGTCGCTCGTGGCGCGCAGGCCGTCGAGCAGGACGACGGACTTCTTCGAGCCGTTGGACGCCTTCCACACGCGGATCTTCACATCCGGCATCGACGGGGTCGGGACGTAGTACTCCTGGACG
>NZ_JBOFQF010000032.1:0-31213 GCF_051660745.1 Segniliparus sp.
TGCTCGCGCTTGATCTTGATCCAGGTCTCGATGAGGTCGGGGGTGAACACGCCGCCTTCGGTGAGGTAGCTGTGGTCCTGCTCCAGCCGGTCGATGACCACTGCGAGGTTGGTCGGGGCCTGGGGGATGTTCGAGGCCTCTTCGGGAGCGAGCTCGTAGAGGTCCTTGTCGACCGGGGCCTGCGGCTCGATCTTGTTCCGGATGCCGTCGAGGCCCGCCATCAGCATGGCCGCGAACGCGAGGTACGGGTTGCCCGAGGAGTCCGGCGCGCGGAACTCGATGCGCTTGGCCTTCGGGTTCGAGCCGGTGATCGGGATCCGCACCGCGGCGGAGCGGTTGCGCTGGCTGTAGACCAGGTTGATCGGGGCCTCGTAGCCCGGCACCAGGCGGTGGTAGGAGTTGATCGTCGGGTTGGTGAAGGCCAGCAGCGACGGGGCGTGGTGCAGGATGCCGCCGATGTAGTGGCGGGCGAGGTCCGACAGGCCGCCGTAGCCCGCCTCGTCGTAGAAGAGCGGCTTGCCGTCTTTCCACAGGGACTGGTGCACGTGCATGCCGGAGCCGTTGTCGCCGAAGAGCGGCTTGGGCATGAAGGTGACGGTCTTGCCGTTCTGCCACGCGGTGTTCTTGATGATGTACTTGAACAGCAGCAGGTCGTCAGCGGCGTGCTGGAGGGTGTTGAACTTGTAGTTGATCTCGGCCTGGCCCGCGGTGCCGACCTCGTGGTGGCCGCGCTCAAGGGTGAAGCCCGCGTTGATCAGGTTCGTGGACATGTCGTCGCGCAGGTCGACGTAGTGGTCGTAGGGGGCGACGGGGAAGTAGCCGCCCTTCAGGCGCACCTTGTAGCCGAGGTTCGGGCTGCCGTCGGCGTTGGTCTCGACCCCGGTGTTCCAGGATCCGGAGACCGAGTCGATCTCGTAGAACGCGCCGTTGATGGAGGAGTCGTAGCGGATCGAGTCGAAGATGTAGAACTCCGCCTCGGCGCCGAAGTACGCGGTGTCGGCGATGCCGGTGGAGGCGAGGTAGTCCTCGGCCTTCTTCGCGACATTGCGCGGGTCGCGGCTGTAGGCCTCTTTGGTGAACGGGTCGTGCACCGAGAAGTTGATGTTCAGGGTCGTCGCCGCGCGGAACGGGTCGAGCTTCGCGGTGGTGAGGTCCGGGAGCAGGAGCATGTCCGACTCGTGGATGGACTGGAAGCCGCGAACGGAAGACCCGTCGAAGGCGAGGCCGTCCTCCACCACGTCGGGGCCGAAGGCGGAAGCGGGGATGGAGAAGTGCTGCTGCACGCCGGGCAGGTCCGTGAACCTGACGTCGATGTACTCGACTTCCTCGTCGGCGATGAATTTGACGACATCCTCGGCACTGTTGAACGCCACTCGATGCTCCTTCGACGGTCCTATATTGTAGAGATCAGGCCGAGACCGGCCCTCAGTGTCGAGAGCGTACACGTCGGGCCGAAGGGCTCTGAACAGGGGGCGGGGGATTCTCTTATCGCATCGGTAACAACCGTGCAATCCGCGCGCCACACCCTGTTCCTACCCTCTGACGAACCGAATATCGCCACCGGTGAGCCGAATTCCCGCTTTCGCCGGCCTACAACACAAGATGGAGATCCTCTGCGTGACCGCAAACAATGTTCGTGCGCAAGCTATCAGGGCCGTTGAGGCGTACGTTCCTCCGGCGCATTTCTTCGACGCTGGCGAGGAGCCCGGCAAGATCTTCGGGGAGAACGTCTTCAGCAAGTCGGTGATGCAGAAGCGGCTGCCGAAAGCGGTGTACAAGTCGGTCTCCGCCACGATCGAGCGGGGCGCGAAGCTCGACCCGTCCGTGGCCGACGCGGTGGCCTCGGCGATGAAGGACTGGGCGTTGGAGAAGGGCGCGACCCACTACGCGCACGTCTTCTACCCGCTGACGGGCCAGACCGCCGAGAAGCACGACAGCTTCCTCGAGCCGGTCGGCGACGGCTCGACGCTCGCCGAGTTCGCGGGCAAGACCCTGATCCAGGGCGAGCCGGACGCGTCGAGCTTCCCCAACGGCGGCCTGCGCAGCACGTTCGAGGCCAGGGGTTACACCGGCTGGGACGTCACGAGCCCGGCGTACATCTTGGAGAACCCGAACGGCAACACGCTGTGCATCCCGACGGTCTTCGTGTCGATGACCGGCGAGGCGCTCGACCACAAGACCCCGCTCCTGCGCTCGCAGCAGGCGATGGGGGAGCACGCCGAGCGCATCCTGAAGCTCTTCGGCCATGAGAACCCGGGCAAGGTCGTGTCCTTCTGCGGCCCTGAGCAGGAGTACTTCCTGGTGGACCGGCATTTCTTCCTCACCCGCCCCGACCTGATGAACGCGGGCCGCACGTTGTTCGGCTCCAAGCCCCCCAAGGGCCAGGAGTTCGACGACCACTATTTCGGGGCCATCCCGGAGCGGGTGCTCGGCTTCATGATGGAGACCGAGCGCGAGATGTTCAAGCTCGGCATCCCCGCCAAGACCAGGCACAACGAGGTCGCGCCTGGGCAGTTCGAGATCGCGCCGATGTTCGAGCAGGCGAACATGGCCTCCGACCACCAGCAACTGCTGATGACGGTCTTCAAGACCGTCGCCAAGCGGCACGGGATGGAGGTCCTGTTCCACGAGAAGCCGTTCCAGGGCGTCAACGGGTCCGGCAAGCACGTCAACTTCTCGTTCGGCAACGGACAGCTCGGCAGCTTGCTCGTGCCGGGCGACACCCCGCATGAGAACGCGCAGTTCCTGGTGTTCTGCGCCGCGGTGATCCGCGCAGTCCACAAGTACGCGCCCCTCTTGCGGGTGTCGGTGGCCTCGGCGACCAACGACCACCGCCTCGGCGCGAACGAGGCGCCGCCCGCGATCATCTCGATCTTCCTCGGCGACCAGCTGGCGGACGTCTTCGAGCAGATCGCCAAGGGCGCGGCGACCTCGTCGAAGGGCAAGGGCACGATGATCATCGGGGCCGACACCCTGCCCCATCTGCCGACCGATCCGGGCGACCGCAACCGCACCAGCCCGTTCGCGTTCACCGGCAACCGGTTCGAGTTCCGCGCCCCCGGCTCCATGCAGACGGTCGCGGCCCCGATGGTCGTGATCAACACGATCATGGCCGAGTCGCTGGACTACGTCGCGACCAAGCTCGAGGCGGCCGTGGCCGGCGGAGTCGAATTCGACTCCGCCGTGCAGGGCCTGCTCACGGACATCATCGCCGACCACGGCGCTGTGGTGTTCAACGGGAACGGCTACTCCGACGAGTGGCAGACCGAGGCCGCGTCCCGAGGGCTGCCGAACCTGCGGACCACATTGGACGCGTTGCCGGAGCTCGTCTCGGACTCGGCGCTGGAGCTGTTCGAGACGTACAAGGTCTTCAACCACCGCGAGATGCACAGCCGCTACGAGATCGCCCTGGAGCAATACGCCCTGACCATCGGCGTCGAGGCCAGGCTGACCTCGGAGATCGGCACGACGCAGATCCTCCCCGCCGCAGTGCGCTACCAGACCGAGCTCGCGCAGAACGTCGCCGCGCTCAAGGCTGCGGGGGTCGAGGCGGACCTCGGGCCGCTCGAGGAGATCTCCGGGCTGGTCGCCGAACTGCGCTCCGCCCTCGGCGTGCTCAAGGCGGGCCTCGGCCACCACGCGGGCGACAGCGGGTTGGCGGAGGCCACGCACGCGGGCAAGGCGCTCCTGCCCGCGATGGACGGCGTCCGCGCCGCCGCCGACAAGCTGGAGGGCGTGGTCTCCGACGACCTGTGGCCGCTCCCGACCTATCAGGAGATGCTCTTCATCCTGTAGGCGCAGCATCCTCTGATTTCCCGCCGCCCTGCGAGTGGAGGCGCGACGCGACCTGGTGTTAGAAATCTAGTCGTGCTATAACATTACCTATGGCACAGTTAGGCGCGTCACACTCGCGGGGCGGGGCTTGGGAGCGGGAGGCCGCGCGGATCCGGATGGAGACCATCGGATCATTGGGCGCGCTCGCGCTGCTGGCCGGGCCCGCCAACGTCCTCATGCAGCTCAGCCAGCTCCCGGTCGGCTACGGGGTGGCGAAGAGCGTGGTGGAGAGCGGGCGCGCCGACCGGCATCCGATCAAACGCGCCCGGACCACGTTCACCTACCTCGCGGTGGCCTGGTGCGGGACCGAGGCGGAGCGCGAGGCGTACAAGAAGGCGGTGAACCGCTCGCACGCGCGGGTGAACGACACGCATGTGGAGAAGGCGACGGGCGAGGCGAGCCCGGTGAAGTACAACGCCTTCGACCCGGAGCTCCAGCTGTGGGTCGCGGCCTGCCTCTGCAAAGGCAGTTTGGACGTCTTGCGCTTCACGTGCCCTGGCCTCGCTCGCGGCGAGCAGGAGCGAATCGTGCGGTCTGCGCACACGCTGGGGACGACGTTGCAGGTTGCCGAAGAGGAGTGGCCCGCCTCGTTGGAGGAGTTCGAGGCGTACTGGGCGCGAGAGGTGCGCGAGCGCGTCCAGCTGGACGACACGGTCCGAGAGTATCTCGACGACCTTGTGTGGCTCCGTCCGTTCCCGGCCCTGCGGTGGACGCTCGGCTGGGCGAACTTCTTCTTCACGGCGGGGTTCTTGCCCCCGGAGTTCCGCGCGGAGATGCGGTACGCGTGGCGGCCTTGGCAGGACCTGCTGTTCCGGGCCGCGATGGTTTCGCTCGGGTTCGCGCACCGGCTCCTGCCCCGGTCGATGCGCCGTTTCCCATTCAACTTCTACCTGTGGGACTTGCGCCGCCGGATGAGGCTGGGGAAACCGCTCGTCTAACTGCGGGGAAATTCGAGGCCAACCCGGATACCCGGGGTATTCGGGTGTATCCTGTCAATATGACAACGCAGTACGACGCCGTCATTGTCGGAGCGGGCTTCGGCGGGATGGGCGCAGCGATCAAGCTGAAAGAGCTGGGCCTGACGAATCTGGCGATCGTCGAGCGCGAGGACGACCTCGGCGGCACCTGGCACGTCAACCATTACCCCGGCCTCGCCGTCGACATCCCGTCGGCGACCTACTCGTACTCGTTCGAGCCGAACCCGTACTGGTCGCGGCTGTTCGCGCCGGGGGCCGAGCTGAAGCAGTACGCCAGCCACGTCGCCGACAAGTACGACCTGCGCCGCCATATGCGGTTCAACACCTCGGTGAGCGCCGCCCGCTGGGACAACGAGGACCGGCATTGGGTGGTGGCCACCGGCGGCGGCGAAACGCTCACGGGCAAGTACCTGCTCGCCGCGACCGGATTCCTGTCCCAGCCCAAGATGCCCGACATCGAAGGCGTCGAGACGTTCGCGGGCAAAGTCATCCACACCACCAAATGGGACGACGGCTTCCGCGCCGCAGGGCGCGCGATCGGCCTGATCGGCACCGGGGCCACGGCGGTGCAGCTCATCCCCGAGCTGGCCAAGGACGCGCAGGAGCTCACCGTCTACCAGCGCACCCCGATCTGGGTCGTGCCGAAGGGCGACGCCAAGGTGCCCGGCGTGGTCAAGCGGCTGTTCGCCCGCGTCCCGCTCACGCAGAAGGTCGTGCGCGCCGTGGGATCGGCGATCCTCGAGGCCATCATGGTCGGCGGCGTGCTGCACTTCCGCCAGCTCAAGAGCTTCAACCGCATTGCCTCGCTCCTCGCCAAGGGCCACCTGTTCGCGCAGGTGCGCGACCCGGAGCTGCGCCGAAAGCTGACCCCCGACTACGACTTCGGCTGCAAGCGCCCGACCTTCTCGAACACGTACTTCCGCGCCTTCGCCAAGAAAAACGTGTCGCTGGAGACCACGCGGATCGACCACATCGAGGCCGACGGGATCGTGACCGCGGACGGGCGGAAGGCCGTCATCGACACGCTGGTGCTGGCCACAGGCTTTGACCTGTGGGAGGCGAACTTCCCGGCCTTCGAGATCGTCGGCCGCGACGACCGCAGCCTCGGGAAGTTCTGGCGGGACAACCGCTTCCAGGCGTTCGAGGGCATCACGGTGCCCAAGTTCCCGAACTTCCTGAGCCTCAACAGCCCCTACTCGTACAGCGGGCTGTCGTACTTCGACACTATCGAGTCGCAGATGCGGCACATGACGCGGCTGTTCCGCGAGATGGCGAGCAGGGGAGCGGACACCTTCGAGGTGACCGAGGAGGCCAACGCCGAGTTCTTGGACCGGATGACCCGCAAGCTCGACGACTCGGTGTTCTATCTCGGCAGCTGCCAGACCGCTCGCAGCTACTACTTCAACCAGCACGGCGAGGCGGCGCTGCTGCGCCCGACGTCGACGGGCGCGGCCTACAAGGAGCAGGAGTCGTTCCCGCTCGAGGCGTACAGCCTCGCCTGAGCGGCCTCGTCCGAGCTGCGGCGCCCCGGCGAAACGCTAGTCTGAAGGGATGCCCCTCGTCTTCCCCGCGTCCGGAGTCGGATCGCTGGCCACGTTCTCGCAGCGCGCGGCGGCCCTGTTCGTGGACTGGGTGCTCTCGGGCGGCGTGGCGCTGCTCTTCACGGGCTTCACGTCGAGCGCGTACTCGACGGCGGTGCTGGCGGTGTGGGCGGCCATGGGCGCGGTCGCGGTCTCCCTGTTCTCGTTCACCCCTGGGCAGCTCCTCGTCGGCCTGCGGGTGATCCGGGTGCCGGACAGCCGGGGCGAGGGCGGGGACAAGCCGGTGGGCGTGCTGCGCGCGGCGGGGCGGGCGCTGCTGCTGGCCCTGGTCATCCCGGCGTTCCTGGTGGACAAGGACGGCCGGGGATTCCAAGACCGATGGACGCAGACCGCCGTCGTCCGCCTCCGCTGATTCTCGGGGTCCAGATCGCGATCTCCTGCGTTGTCGGCTCTGCGCGGCGATTGTTGTTTCGTCATAAGCAAGGTGAGCCTCAGCTTGTCTGAAGAAGTTCTTCCTCCGTTCACCCCGGGGCCGGGTGCTGTCGGCTTTGCCACAGTTATCTGCTCGGCATGACTGCAACGTCGCACCCCCGCTCTTCCATCCGGACCGTTTCGATCATCGCCGCCCTGCTCGCCTCCGCAGGCCTTGCCGCTTGCGGCAGCGACAACAACGCCAGCAACGCCGGGGGCAACTCGGCCGCCTCGACGGCGAACTGCAAAGGCAAGGACAAGCTGACCGCCGCGGGGTCCACCGCGCAGAAGAACGCGGTCCAGGCGTTCACCGCCTCCTACGCCAAGGTGTGCGCGGGCAAGAACCTCGACTACCAGGCCAGCGGCTCGGGCAGCGGCATCACGAGCTTTGTCAACGGCCAGGTCGACTTCGCGGGCTCGGACTCGGCGCTGAACGCCGAGCAGGCCGCGAGCGCGGCGAAGCGGTGCGGCGGCAACGCCGCATGGCACCTGCCGCTGGTGTTCGGCCCGGTCGCGGTCGCGTACAACCTGCCCGGAACCGACAAGCTGGTCCTCACCGGCGAGGATCTGGCGAAGATCTTCAGCGGCTCGATCTCGACCTGGGGCGACTCGGCCCTGGTCGACGCGAACCCGCAGTTGAAGGGCAACACCGAGAAGATCTCCGTGGTCTACCGCTCCGACGAGTCCGGCACCACGGACAACTTCCAGACCTACCTCGGTGTCGCGGGCAAGGGCGCGTGGGAGAAGGGCGCGGGCAAGGCCTTCAAGGGCGGCGTCGGCGAAGGGGCGAAGGGCTCGGACGGCGTGGCGCAGAACGTGGCCAAGCTGCCCGGCTCCATCGCATACGTGGAGAAGTCCTTCGCCGACTCGAACAAGCTCGCGGTCGCGCAGATCGACAACGGCTCCGGCCCGGTCGCCCTCACCGCAGAGTCTGCGGGCAAGGCGGTGACCGCCGCGAAGACCGCGAGCAACGACCCGCACGACCTGAAGCTGGACCTCGCCTCCATCTACGGCTCCACCGAGGCGGGCGCGTACCCGCTCGTGCTCGCCACCTACGAGCTGGTCTGCTCCAAGGGCTACGACGGCCCCACCGCGGAGGCAGTGAAGTCGTACTTGGACAACGCCGCCTCGAAGGGCCAGGCCGACCTCGTGGCGAAGGGCTACGTCCCGCTGCCCGAGGAGTTCAAGACGAAGCTGGTCGCCTCGATTGACGCTATCTCATAACGCAGAGGACCGGCTCTTCCGCTACGCGGCGACGGGCTCCTCGGCGCTCGTCTCCGCCGTGGTGGCCGCCATCGGGGTGTTCCTCCTCCTGCGCGCGGCCCCCGCGCTCGCGCAGGACCGGGCGAATTTCCTCACCAGCCGCGCATGGGACCTCGCCGATCCGGAGCGGCTCGTGTTCGGCATGGCCGAGCTGGCGCTGGTCACTGTTCTGGTGTCCGCGTTCGCGCTGGCCCTCGCCGCGCCGATCGCGCTCGGGGTGGCGCTCTTCGTCTCGCATTACGCGCCCCGCGCGGTGGCGGCTCCCGTCGCCCGGATGGTCGACCTGCTCGCGGCGGTGCCGTCCATCGTGTACGGGCTGTGGGGCTGGCTGTTCCTCGCGCCGAAGCTCGCCCCGCTCTCCCAATGGTTGGCGGAGCACGCGGGCTGGCTCTTCCTCTTCCACCACGACCTCGGATCGCCGCCGAGCCTGCAGACGGGCCGGAACCTCTTCACGACCGGGATCGTCCTCGCGGTGATGATCCTCCCGGTCATCACCGCGATCTCCCGCGAGGTGTTCGCGCAGACCCCGCACGAGCAGATGGAGGCAGCGCTCGCCCTCGGCGCGACCAAATGGGAGGTCGTTCGTATGACGGTGCTGCCGTTCGGGCGCAACGGCTTTATCGCGGGGACGATGCTCGGCCTCGGGCGGGCGCTCGGCGAGACGATGGCCGTGTACCTCATCCTCGCGACGGTCGCCACGAAGTTCAGCTGGTCGGTGTTCGACGGCGGCTCCACGATCGCGTCGAAGATCGCGCTCGGCGCGGGCGAGCTGGACGTGAACCACGGCGTGATCGCAGGCGCGTACATCGCCATCGGGCTCGTCCTGTTCGTGGTGACGTTCGTGGTGAACAGCGTGGCCCGGTTCGTCGCCAGACGAGGGTCTGCGGCATGAGCGCGGCCGTGAGCGTCCGGCGCAAGGCCGCAGACCTCGTCGCCAGGGCATGGGTGACCGCCTGCGCCGCCGTGGCCGTCGTGCCGCTCGTCTGGGTGCTCTTCGTCGTGGTGCGAGAGGGCGGCCACGCGCTCGTCGCCCAAGGATGGTTCTCGCACTCCATGTACGCGGTGGACAGCGCCGAGGCGGGCGGCGGGGCCTACCACGCTATCGCGGGCACTGCGATCCTCGGCGTGCTCTGCTCGCTCGTCGCCGTCCCGCTCGGCGTGCTCACAGCGGTCTACCTCGTCGAGTACGGCCAGAGGTCCCGGCTCGCCGCAGTGACCACGTTCTTGGTGGACATCCTCGCGGGAGTGCCCTCGATCGTCGCGACGTTGTTCGTCTTCGTGCTGTGGGTGCTGGTCATCGGCCTGCCGACGTCCGCATTCGCGGCCGCCGTCGCGCTGGTGCTGCTCATGACGCCGCTGGTGGTCCGCTCCACCGAGGAGATGCTGCGCGTCGTGCCCGACCATCTGCGCGAGGCTTCGTACGCGCTCGGGATCACGAAAGCGCGCACTATCGTGCGGGTGGTGCTCCCGATCGCGCGCCCCGGGATCGCGACCGGCGTGATGCTCGCGCTCGCGCGGGCGCTCGGGGAGAGCGCGCCGCTCTTGGTCCTCTTGCCGTACAGCTCGGCGATCAACTTCGACCCCCTCCAGGGGAATATGGCCTCGCTCCCGTCGTTCATGCTCGACCAGCAGCTCATCTCCGCCCAGGCGGGCGTGGACCGGATGTGGGGCGCGGCGCTGACGCTCATTGTCATGATCGCCGCGCTGATCGCGCTGGCGGCCCTCGCCGGGGCGCGGCGGCAGAAACCCGCGCGGCAGAAAGGGAAGTGACGTGGCGAAACAAGTGGAACTGCGCGAGCTGGACGTGCACTACGGCTCGTTCCAAGCAGTGGCCGGGGTGGACTTGGTGGTGCCCCCGTGCAGCGTCACGGCGTTCATCGGGCCCTCGGGCTGCGGGAAGTCGACCGTGCTGCGGTCGATCAACCGGATGATCGAAGTCATCCCAGGGGCGCGAGTCGGCGGCAAGATCCTCCTCGACGGCGAAGACGTGTACGGGCCGAAGGCGGACGCTGTCGAAGTGCGCCGCACGGTCGGCATGGTCTTCCAACGTCCGAACCCGTTCCCGACCATGTCGATCCGGCAGAACGTGCTCGCCGGGCTCGCGCTGCAAGGGGTGCGGGACAAGGCGCTCTTGGCGGACGTGCTGGAGCGCTCGCTTCGCCAGGCGAACCTCTGGCACGAGGTCAAAGACCGGCTCGACAAGCCGGGCGCGGGCCTCTCCGGCGGCCAGCAGCAGCGGCTCTGCATCGCTCGGGCGATCGCCGTGTCGCCCGCCGTGGTGCTCATGGACGAGCCCTGCTCCGCGCTGGACCCGATCTCCACCGAGGCGGTCGAGAAGCTGATCGTCGAGCTCAAACAGGAGTTCACCGTTGTGATCGTGACCCACAACATGGCGCAGGCCGCCAGGGTCAGCGACCAGACGGCGTTCTTCAACCTCGAAGCCATCGGCAAACCGGGGCGGCTCGTCGAGGCGGGGCCGACGGCGAAGCTCTTCGCCGAGCCGAGCGAGCAGGCGACACAGGACTACATCGAAGGCCGCTTCGGCTAAACCTCCTGCCCGCCGCCCAGCGCGCGATTCTGCGGCGTGCTCGGCTCCTCGCTCAGAGCGTGATGGAGCCGTGGACGAGGGTGGCGCAGTGGCCGCCGACCCAGACGGCGCCCGTGTCGTCTGCCGAGATCTGGACGACTCCCGCGCGTCCGGTGCGGGCGCCTTGGGAGATCTTGAACGAGGCGGGCGCGATTCCGGTTCGGGTGAGCCACTGGCCGACGCTCGCGCTCATGCTGCCGCAGACCGGGTCTTCGTCCACGCCGACCGCCGGGGCGAACGTGCGCATCTCGTAGGCCTGCGGGGCTCCGTCGGGATACGCGCCGATCACGCCGACCATCGAGCGGGGGATTTTGCCCAGATCGGGCTCGAGGTCGAGGACTTCGTCTGCGGACGAGAGCCGGACAACGGCCCACCCCGGGCCGTTGTCCACCCACTGGTGGTCGACCACGGCCCCGGGGAACAGGCCGAACGCGTCGGAGAGCTGCGCGAGGAAGTCGTCCTCCAACGGCCCGGACCGCAGGGTCGGGGGAGCGGCGAACGAGAGCATGTCCTGCTTCACGCGGATGTCGATCAGCCCCGCTGCGCACTCCTGCACGATCACGCCGGGATTCTTGGGCACGCCGCCGTGCTCCAGCCACGCGTGCGCCGCGCCGAGGGTGGGGTGCCCGGCGAACGGCAGCTCGCCGCCAGGGGTGAAGATCCGAAGCCGGTAATCCGCTTTGTCCTTCGTCGCGGGCAGCACGAACACGGTCTCCGAGAGGTTCGTCCACTGCGCCAGCCGCTGCATCTCCGGCGTCGTCACCCCCTCGCCGCGCAGCACCACTGCCACCGGATTGCCCAGGTACGGCGCCGAAGCGAACACGTCAACCTGAGCGAACTCTCTCACCCGAGTACCCATACCACCAAGCTTTGCGTTATGCGTCGATCAAACAGGACAAGGCCACCGAAGGCCGACGCGGCGGGGCTCGATTTCCGGATCGCATCGATTCGATAACGAAATCATATAGCAATCCTCGGGCGGTCCGAGCTCGCAACGACGGCGCGCGGCCTGTGATGTCCGTTAAGGCAAGACCGGCAGGGCGCGCTCGTACAGCCACTCCTGCCACAGGGAGGCGAGGCCGCGCCGCCCGACCTCGTCGACGAGGTTGATGAAGTCCTGGGTGGACGCGTTGGCGTGCCGGAACCGGGCGGCGAACGCCCGGAGCACCTGGAAGAAAGCCTCGTCGCCAATGCTGGTGCGCAGCGCGTGCAGGGTGAGCGCGCCGCGCTTGTAGACCCGGTCGTCGAACATGTCCTTCGGGCCGGGATCGGCGAGCAGCAAGTCTTGCGGCAGGTCCGAGAGCCGTTTGTGGTGTTTGGCTGCCCAGTGCGCGGCGGGCGGGCCGCCGGAGCGCTCCGACCACAGCCACTCCGCGTAGCAGGCGAAGCCCTCGTGCAGCCAGATGTCCCGCCACTGGCGGCAGGTGACCGAGTTGCCGAACCACTGGTGGGCGAGCTCGTGGGACACGAGGCGCTCGGCGTCCTTGCCTTTGCCGACGAACTGCGCCCCGAACACCGACATCCCCTGCGCCTCGATGGGGATTTCCAGCTCGTCGGCGGTCACGACCGAGGTGTGCTCCGCGAACGGGTACGGGCCGAACAGCTCCGTGAACACCTGCAGCATCTGCGGGTGGCGGCCGAAGGAGGGGTCGAGCTTGCGGGCCAGGTCGGCTGGCGCGGCGATCCGGTCGGGCACCGGCAGCTCCGACATCGTGGCCAATTCGTACCGCCCGACCTGCAACGAGGCGAGATAGGGGGCCATCGGCTCGGCCTGCTCGTAGGTCCAGATGGTCTGCGAGGACTTGGTCTTGCGCTCGACGAGCCTGCCGTTGCAGACGGCGCGGTACCCGTTGGGCACCGCGACGTGGAAGCGGTAGGGGGCCTTGGACGACGGGCGGTCGTCGCAGGGGTACCAGCTGTGCGCGCCGTTCGGCTGGCTCGCCACGAGCGCGCCGTCCGAGAGCTCTTCGAACCCGACCTCGCCCCACAAGCTCCGGACCGGCTTGGGATTTCCCGAGTAGTGGACGACGACCTTCAGGCGTTTGCCCGCAGGGGCGGCTGTTTTCAGCGCCAGCACGAGCTTGCCCCCGCCGTGGCGGTGGCGGGCGGGCCTGCTCCCGTCGACGGAGAGCTTGCCCACCTTCACGTGCTCGGCCAGGTCGAAGACGAGCTCCCCGGTCGGGCCGGTGGTGGTGACGACGATGGTCGCCTCGCCTTCCAGCCGTCCGCTCGACACGTGGTAGGCGAGGTCGAGCTCGTAGCTGTCGATGTCGTACCCGGTGTTGCCCTGCCCCGGACAGTACGGATCTGGCCCGCTCATTTCTTCTTCCCCTTCTTCGTCTCGGTCTCTGCCCGCCAGGGGGATATGGGGTTGCCGAGCCACCGGGTGCTCGGCGGCACCACGTCGCCGCGCAGCACCAGCGAGGCGGGGCCGACGGTCGCGCCCGCGCCGACGACCGAGCCCGGCAGGGCGACGCAATGCGGGCCGAGGCTCGCCCCGGCTTCGAGCGTCACCGTGTCCAGGCGCATGATCCGGTCGTGGAACAGGTGGGTCTGCACGACGCAGCCCCGTCCGACGCTCGCGCCGTCGCCGAGGACGACGAGGTCGGCCTCCGGCAGCCAGTAGCTCTCGCACCACACGCCCCGCCCGATTTTCGCGCCCAACGCCCGCAGCCACAGGTTGAGCGCGCCGGTGCCGATCGCCAGGCGCGCGAACCAGGTCGCGGCCACAGATTCCACGAATGTGTCCGCGACCTCGTTGCGCCACACGAAACTCGACCACAACGGATGTTCCTGCGGCCGGAACCGTCCGATGACGAGCCATTTCGCGAGCACGCTCGCCAGCGCGGCAAGGACGCCCGCCGCGAGGAGCACGAGGCCGACTCCGAGCTGCGCCCCTGCGGGGCCGAACCGGAGCACGAGCGCCTGGAGGGCGAGGAGGACCAGCGCGCCGAGCCAGAACGACGTGATCACCGCCGTGATCCGGCAGCACTCCACGGCGGCCCTGGCGAGCTTGAGCCGCAGCGGCGGGGCGAAGGTGCGCGCCGCGTCGCCCTCGTCGGCTTTGCGCCGAAGGCGGATCGGCGGGCTGCCGAGCCAGGAGGAGCCGCTCTTGGCTTTGTACGGCGTCGCTGAGAGCACCGCGACCAGCGCGCCGTTGGGGATCTTGCGCCCCGGCTGGGTGATGCCGGAGTTGCCGAGGAAGGCGCGCTCGCCGACTTTGGTCTCGGCGATGTGGATCCAGCCGCCGCCCAGCTCGTAGGAGCCGACCATGGTGTCGTCCGCGAGGAACGCGCCGTCGCCGACGGTGGTGAACTTCGGGGCGAGCAGGGCGGTGGAGATCTCGGTGTTCCGCCCGATCTTCGCGCCGAGCAGGCGCATCCACACCGGCGTCGCGAGGCTCGCGTACAGCGGGAACAGGTGCAGCCGCGCCGCGTCCATGAGCCGCTCCACCGCCCAGGTCTGCCAGCCTGCGCGGCTGCGCACCGGGTGGTACCCGGCCGCGACCCCGAGCGAGCCGAGCCGCACGCCGACGACAGTGGCCAACGCGTACGTGAAGGTGGCGGCGAGCGCGGCCAGTGGCGTCGCCGCCAAGACGGGCCAGACGGCTTCGCGCAGCGTCGCGGCGCGATGGGCCGCCGCGTAGAGGACCGCGAGGCCGACCGCCCACGAGCACAGCGGCAGCCCGCCGATCAGCGCGGCGCTCAGCGCGTACATGGCCGCCCAGCGCCGGGCCTGCTTCGGCCTGCGCTGCGGCCAGGGATGGTGCGCCTTGCCCGCTTTGACGGCGGGGGAGCCCTTCCAGTACCTGCCGCCTTTGACCTTGCCGACCACGCAGGAGGCGGGGGCCACGTCCGCGTCCTTGCCGACCTGCGCGCCGGGCAGGAGCGTGGTGCGCGCGCCGATCGCGGCGTCCTGGCCGACAACGATCTCGCCGACGTGGAAGACGTCCCCGTCGAGCCAATGGCCCCGCAGGTCCACCTCCGGCTCGACGCAGCTGCGGTCGCCGACCTTGAGCATGCCGGTCACCGGCGGGATCGCGTGCAGGTCAACGCCTTCCCCGATCTTCGCGCCGAGCATCCGCGCGTAGAGCGCCATCCACGGGGCGCCCGAGAGGTTCTCCGCGCCGAGGGCGGCAGCGAGGTGCTCGGCAGTCCAGACCCGCAGGTGGGCGGGCCCGCCGCGCGGATAGGACCCCGGTTTGAGCCCGAAGGTGAGGATCCGGGCCGCGAGCGCCGCGAGGACGACCCGCCCGAGCGGGGTGGCGAACAGCAGGAGGTTCCCAAGGACGGCCCACCAGCTCGTCTCGCGCGCCCAGGGCAGCGCGTGGAGGCTCGCGAGGACGTTGTTGAGCAGCATCAGCCACGCGACCCATTGCAACCCGCCGACGGTCGCGATCACAAGCATGAGCACGCTTTGGGCCGCGCGGGCGGCCGGAGGCGTCGGGCGGACGACGCGGGGCTCTGCTGCCTCGGCGGGGGCCTGCTCGTCGAGGAACTCCGCGAGCGAGCCGAGCCTCGGGTGGTCGTAGAGCTCCGCGACGGTGGCGGTCGGATACCGCGTCCGTAGCGCGGAGACCAGCTGGGCCGCCGCGAGCGAGCCGCCGCCGAGGGAGAAGAAGTCCGCGTCCGCGCCGTCCACCTGCGCGCCGAGCACCTCGGTCCACAGGTCGGCGAGCCAGCCCGCAGTGCCTTCGAGCCCGTGCTCCGACTCGCCCGCGACCGGCCACGGCAGGGCGGCCCGGTCGACTTTCCCGGACGTGCGCACCGGCAGCTCTGGCAACAGGACCAGCCGGGGCACCAGCGCGGCGGGCAAGTGCTCGGCGAGCTCGGCCCGCGCGGCTTCGAGGTTGTAGTCGGGATCGGCGCTGGAGAGGTAGCCGACCAGCAGCGAGGTCCCCGAGGCGGTCTTCTTCACAGCGGCTGCTGCCGCCGTGACCCCTTGGAGCGAGGCGAGGGCCGCGTCCACCTCGCCGAGCTCGATCCGCCGCCCGCCGATCTTGACCTGGTCGTCGGCCCGGCCGAGGAAGACGAGTCCTTCGGGCTCGAGCCGGACGAGGTCCCCGCTGCGGTACGCGCGGTCCCAGCCCAGCGCCGGGGCGGGCGCGTATTTCTCCGCGTCTTTCACCGGGTCGAGGTAGCGGGCGAGGCCGACACCGCCGATGACGAGCTCGCCGGACTGCCCGTAGTCGACCTGGGCTCCGGACGCGTCGACGACCGCGAGGTCCCAGCCGGGCAGCGGCAGGCCGATCCGCACCACGTCGTCGCCGGTGAGCGGGGCCGCGCAGGCGACGACCGTCGCCTCGGTCGGCCCGTAGGTGTTCCAGAGCTCGCGGTCCTCGCCCGCGAGCCGCGCGGCGAGGTCGGGCGGACAGGCCTCGCCTCCGAAAATCAAGAGGCGCACCGCTTCGAGCGCCTCCGGGGGCCACAACGAGGCGAGCGTCGGAACGGTCGAGACCACGCTGATATCCCTGGCGACCAGCCACGGCCCAAGGTCCATGCCGCTGCGCACGAGCGCTCGGGGGGCGGGCACGAGGCAGGCGCCGTGCCGCCACGCGAGCCACATTTCCTCGCAGGACGCGTCGAAGGCGACGGAGAGGCCTGCGAGGACCCGGTCGTCCGGGCCGATCGGCTCGTCCTGCAGGAAGATCCGCGCTTCGGCGTCGACGAACGCCGCCGCGTTGCGGTGGGTCACCGCCACGCCCTTGGGCTTGCCGGTGGAACCGGACGTGAAGATGATCCAGGCGTCATCTCCGGGTCGAGGCGGCGCCGCGCGGCGTTGTTCCTCGCCTCGCGTACTGGGCTCGTTCCTCGCTTCCTCCTGTACGCCACGGCTCGGTACGCCTTGCGCTGCATCCACCTCGGGTTCCCGGAGATCTGGGGTCGTCTGAGCGATTGGCAGCCAGCCGTCGAGGGTGATGGCGGCGTCCACCTCTGCCTCGGTGAAGACGAGGTCCGCGCGCTCCTGGGGGTCGTCGGCGTCCACCGGGACGTACGCGCACCCTGCGGCGATGACGGAGAGGATGGCCACGTACAGGTCGCAGTTGCCGGACGGCAGGCGCACGCCGACCCTGCCGCCCCGGCCCACGCCGATCTCGGCGAGCCGGGCAGCGCCCTCCTGCGCGGCCTCCACGAGCTCGGCATAGGTGAGCTGGAGTTCGCCGTCGTCAATGGCAGGGGTGTCGGGGTAGCGCTCGGCGGTGGCGGCGAGCACGTCCCAGAGCGTCCGCTCAGCCGGCGCGTGTGCGGACAAGAGATATTGCGCGGGTGTTTCGGCCATCAGGAAGAACCCTATCGAATGCGACTCACTACTGTGGGACTCGTGTCTGTGATTTCGGCCCGGTCCGTGGTGGTGCGCGCGCCTGGCAAATTGAACCTCTACCTCAAAGTGGGGGATTTGCGCGAGGACGGGTACCACGATCTCAACACCGTCTTCCACGCGGTGTCCCTCGCCGACGAGGTGACGCTCACCGAGCACCACGAGCTCCACGTGCGCTTGCGCGGCGGCAGCAGCCAGGTCGGCGGGGGGGCGAACGCGGTGCCGACGGACCGGCGCAACCTGGCGTGGCAGGCGGCGGAGCTCCTCGCGGAGCACGTCGGACGGGAGCCGAACGTGGACATCGAGATCCTCAAATCGATCCCGGTCGCGGGCGGCATGGCGGGCGGGAGCACGAACGCCGCCGCCGTGCTCGTCGGGCTCGCCGCGCTGTGGGGCGAGGACGTCGAGCGCGACGAGATCCTCGAGCTGGCCGCTGAGTTGGGCAGCGACGTGCCGTTCTGTATTTACGGCGGCACGGCGGTCGGCGCGGGGCGGGGGGAGCTGCTCACCTCCGCGCTGGCCCGCACCACGCTGCACTGGGTGCTCGCGTTCTCCGGCCAGGGGCTTTCCACGCCCGCGGTGTACCGCGAGCTCGACCGGCTCCGCGCGGCGGGCACGCAGCCGAGGGCGACGGACTGCGACGAGCTGTTGCGCGCGCTGGCCTCGGGAGACGTGTCCCAGGTCGCGGGGCTCTTGCACAACGATTTGCAGCCTGCCGCGCTGTCGCTTCGCCCGGACCTGCGCCGGACGCTGCTCGCCGGACGGGAGGCGGGCGCGCTCGCGGGGATCATCGCCGGATCCGGCCCGACCTGCATGTTCCTCGCGGAGGACGCGCATCACGCGGTGGACGTCGCGGCGCAGCTCTCGGGCGCGGGCGTGTGCCAGTCGGTGCGCGTCGCGCACGGCCCCGCGCGCGGGGCGCGCCTGGTCTGAGGCGTACGCCCTCAGTGCCCGAACGGGTCGGGGTCGACTCCCGGCGTCCACGACAGGCCGGGCACGCCCCAGCCCTCCTGCTTGATTGTTTTCCTCGCCTTCCTGGCCCACCGCCCGACGAGCATGTCGATGTAGAGCTTCCCGTCGAGGTGCCCGACCTCGTGTTGGAGCATCCGGGCGAAGAGGCCCTCGCCCTCGATCTCCACGGGCTTCCCCGCCCGGTCGACCCCGGTCACCTTCGCCCAGCCCGCCCGCCCGGTCGGGTAGCGGAGGCCTGGCGCGGAGAGGCAGCCCTCGTCGTCCTCGTCCTCGTCCGGCATCCCCTCGGGGAGCGCGCTCGTCTCCAACACCGGGTTGACGACCTCCCCTTTGCGGCTCACCCGCTTCCCCGAGGTGTCGTCCGGGCAGTCGTAGACGAACAACCGCAGTCCCACGCCGACCTGTGTGGCGGCGAGGCCAACCCCGTGCGAGGCCTTGAGCGTGTCGTACATGTCCTCGATGAGGGCGACGACCTCGGGCGGCGCGGCTCCTTCCTCGGTCAGCCGCACGAGCTCGGTCGGGCGGTGCAACACGGGGTCTCCTGCGATCCGGATCGGAAGTATGGTCATAGCCGCAGCCTACCGTGTTCGCAGGGCTTGATCGGCGCTCGTGCCTCGCGTCTTCTCCGCCCTGCCTCCGCCAAATTGTCACCGCTTCGTGATTCACTGTCTGCGATGTCCAGTTCCGAGCGCGCCCTGCCTGATCTCCTCGTGTCCGCCGAAGAGCTCGTCAGCGATGAGGGGCTGTCCCGCCGCGAGCGGGAGGTCCTCGCGTTCGAGCGGCAATGGTGGAAGCACGCCGGGTCGAAGGAAGCCGCCGTTCGGGAGCTGTTCGGGATGTCGGCGACCCGCTACTACCAGCTCCTCAACGCGCTTATCGACCGTCCGGAGGCGTTGCGCGCGGACCCGTTGCTCGTGAAGCGGCTGCGCAGGCTTCGGGCCGCGCGGGCGAAGGCGCGGGTCGCGCGGCGGCTCGGCGTCTACGACCTCGACCGCTGAGCGCGCGAGCCTTTCGGCATGGACGCGGTAGACTGTCGGCGATGTTAGACCGATTGGCGAAATGGGGCCTCCCTCTGCGGGCGGTCGCGATGGTCTTGTTCTCCGTCGCTGTGGTGTTCCTTTTGTTCGGCGTGCGCGCCGTCGCGAACAACGGGCCCTCGGTGGACCCGTTGCAGGCGGCCGCCGACAAGGCGGCGCAGGCCGCCGTGGCGGCCTCTGCGGCGCAGCAGCCGCAGAGCGCGCCCTCGGCCGAGCCGCCCCCCGGGAAAGTCTGCGTGTACAACTACAGCCCCGGGCATAAGAACTGGGCGAGCAGCGTGGCGACGGCGTTGAAGGGCAAAGGGCTGGACGCGGAGGTCGCCGACGGGTACGCCTTGGGCAAAGTCGACGGATCGGTCGTCTACTACAAGGACGCGTACCAGAACCAGGCGAAAAAAGTGGCCGAGGCCTCGGGCCTGGGCCCCGAGCCGAAAGCCGCGCCCCTGCCGAGCAGCGTGGACCTTGGCACCGAGTGCAAAGGCGAACTCGCGCTCATCCTTTCGGAGTGAACCAGTAGGCTGATATCGGCGGCTACCGCCGAAATATCGAGGAGGCAGACAATGGCGCACGTCTACAGCAAGAACATCACCCGAACCGTCGGCGCGCTCGCCGCGTTGGCTGCGTTGGCCGGGTGCACGAACAGCGAGCAGGACTCCACGACAGGCGGGCAGGGGAACCTGCCGAAGGCCGCGCCCTCCCATGCCGGGCACGCCGGCGCCCCGTCCGCGTCCGCCGCGCCCAGCTCCTCCGCAGGCGCGGAAGGCAAGGGCGAAGCCGACCACAAAGTCGTCGAGCTGAAGAACGCGCAGGGCGCCGACTCCGGGACGGTCGAGCTCACCCAGACCGGCGACAAGGTCGTCGTCAAGATCGAGGCGAAGGGCCTCACCCCCGGCTTCCACGGCGTGCACATCCACGCGGTCGGCAAGTGCGAGGCGAGCTCCACGGCCCCCAACGGCCAGGGCGCTCCGGGCGCGTTCCTCTCCGCGGGCGCGCACTACCAGGTCCCGGGGCACACCGGCATGCCGATGAGCGGCGATCTGACCAACCTGCTCGTCCTCAAGGACGGCTCCGGGAGCCTGACGTTCGAGACGGACGCCTTCCAGCTCTCCCAGCTCGCGGCGGGCTCGGGGGCCTCGATCATCGTCCACGAGAAGGCCAGCAACTTCGCGAACATCCCCGCCGACCGCTACAAGTCGGCTAAAGAAGGCGGCCAGGTCCCCGACGAGGCGACGATGAACACTGGGGACGCAGGCGGCAGGACCGCTTGCGGAGTCATTGATCCAGCCGCCTGACCGGGCGCGGGAGCGCCTCTCCGTTCCCTTCGCGTCGAGCGCCGCGAACACGCTTGGCGTCGAGTGGGAATTCGCATTGGTGGACCAAGACACCAAAGACTTGGTGAACTGCGCGAGCGCGGTGATCGACGAGGTGACCGTCATCAGCGACGGCGTGAACCCGAAGGTGCACCGCGAGTTCCTCCGCAACACCGTCGAAGTGGTCACCGGCGTCTGCCGGACTGTGGCCGAGGCGATGGACGACATCCGGCAGACCGTCTCCGTCGTGCACAAGGCCGCGCAGTCCCAGCACGCCGAGCTCTTCGCGGCGGGCACCCACCCGTTCGCCCAGTGGTCCACCCAGCAGTGGACGGACGCGCCCCGCTACCACGAGCTCATGAACCGCACCCAGTGGTGGGGGCGGCAGATGCTCATCTGGGGCGTGCACGTGCACGTCGGAGTCGACCGGCGCGAAAAGGTGCTGCCGATCCTGAGCTCGCTCTTGAACCACTACCCGCATCTGCTCGCCCTCTCCGGCTCCTCGCCGCTGTGGTCCGGCGTGGACACCGGGTACGCGAGCAACCGGGCGATGATGTTCCAGCAGCTCCCCACGGCGGGGCTGCCGTTCCAGTTCGGCGAGTGGCGGGAATTCGAGGAGTTCGTCTTCGACCAGACGAAAACCGGCATCATCGAGCAGGTCAACGAGATCCGCTGGGACATCCGGCCGTCTCCTTCGCACGGCACCATCGAGGTGCGCATCTGCGACGGCGTGAGCACGTTGCGCGAGCTGTCCGCCATCACCGCGCTCATCTGCTGCCTGGTCGCGGACCTCAACGAGCGTCTCGACCGGGGCGAGGAGCTGCCCTCGATGCCGCCGTGGCATGTGCAGGAGAACAAATGGCGCGCGGCCCGGTACGGCCTGGACGCCATCGTGATCGTGGACGAGCACAGCAACGAGCGGCTCGTCACCGAGGATCTGTCGGATCTGCTGGAGCGCCTCGCGCCGCAGGCGCGCAAGCTCGGCTGCGCCGACGAGCTCGCCTCGGTGGAGCAGATTCCCGTGCTCGGCGCGTCGTACCAACGCCAGCGCCTGGTGGCGGAGCAGTCTGGCGGAGACCTGCGCGCGGTGGTCGGGGCAGTGGTCGAAGAGCTCCGCTCCGGCGTCGCGTGAGCGACACGACGACAGGCCCGGAGCGGGGCGCCGGGCAGGCGCCATTAAGATAGTCCCGCGCGTGGACACGATCGCGCCCTTGACTAGGAGGTAGCTTTGGCTTCGTTGCTGGACGTTTCCGCGAAGACTGCGGCTTTCCGGAAGCTGCACGTGCCCGGAGATCCCGTCGTCGCGCCCACCGTGTGGGACGCGTGGTCGGCGCGGCTCGCCGAGAGCTTGGGCTTCAAGGCCCTGACCATCGGCAGCCACCCGGTGGCCGACTCGGTCGGCAAGCCGGACGGGGAGGGGCTGAAGTTCGAGGAGCTGGTCTACCGGGCCAGGGAGATCGCCCGCTCGGTGGACATCCCGGTGTCCCTGGACGTCGAGTCGGGCTACGGCCTCGACGGCGAGGGGATCGTCAACGGCCTCTTGACCGCAGGCGTGGCGGGTCTGAACATCGAGGACACCGTGCACAGCGACGAGGGCCGCTTGCGCAGCCCCGAGGAGCACGCGGACCTGATCCGCGAAATCCGCGAGCAGTCCAACGCGCTGGGCCTGCGCTTTGTGATCAACGCCCGCACCGACCTCTTCCTGCGCCAGGACGGCGCCGAGGAGGACCGCGCGGACCGCGCCATCGCGCGCCTGAAGCTGTGCGCGGAGGCCGGAGCCGACTCGCTGTACCCGGTGGGCTTCCACAGCCCCGAGCTGTACAAGCGGCTGGTCGCCGAGCTGCCGCTGCCGGTGAACGCCATCGCCCGCCCGGAGCAGAACGACCTCGCCCAGCTCAAGGACCTCGGCGTCGGGCGGATCAGCTTCGGCCCGTTCCTCCAATGGCAGCTCAACGAGCCGCTCAAGGCCGCCCTCGCGCCCTGGAAGCCCTGACCCCAGGGTTTCCGGGGGAGGGCTGGGCGATGAGCTACGACCTGCACTTGTACCGGGTCCCGGACGGACTGTCGTTCGAAGAGTGGTACGAGCCTGCGTGGGAGGAGCTCGACATCAGCGACGCGCCCGTCGATCCGCGGATCGACGAAGCGGCCGACCGGGTCAAAGCCCGTGTGCTCGCCCTGCTGCCCGGAGCCGAGGTCAACGAGTACGAGGACGGTTTCGGGTTCCAGATCTTCGTCCCCGAAGGCGGTCCGCAGATCGTGTTCGGGCTGGAGCCCGCAGGAGCGGACCTGAACCTCTCCTACGGCGAAGGGTTCGACGAGGGCATCCCGCTGATGGGCGATATCGCCCTCGCCGTGGCCGAGGAGACCGGGCTGACGATCTACGACCCGCAGCTCGGCGAAGTGCTCACGGCGGAGACGATCCGAGACCAGGGAAGCCCCGTGGGGGCGAAGCGGAAACCCGAAATCCCGCAGCGGCTCCTCAACGGGACGCGCGAGGAGCCGCCCGGGCCCAAGAGGCGTTGGTGGTGGCCGTTCTAACCGCTCAGGCGGGGTCGCAGCGGGACCACGCGATGTACTCGAACGGCGGGGTGGTCGGGTGGTCGTCGCGGGCTTTGCGGTCGGCCTCCGCGTAATCGTTCGCCCAGACGTACTCCGTGATCGCGTCCCGGAACGGGCGGGCCCAGTGCCCGATGCCGAGCCTGCAGATGTAGCGCTGCAACGGCCCGTCGCCGTTGTCGTCCACCGGGGGCCCGGGGTCGTCCCAGTCGCCGTTGTCGTCGTCAGGGTCGTAGGAGTGCGCGGGCGAAGGCGTGGCCTGCGCGGTCTCCGACTGGACCACGTCGAAGCCCGCCATGCCGGCGAAGGCCAGCGCGCAGGCGAGGACGCTCAGCGCGGATCGGGTGTTCACGGATTGGATTTTCACAGTCATTCGCTCCTTCCCTGTCCGGGGACGCTCGGCTTTGCAGCCGTGCTTCTTTCTACCATGCCCTGCTGGGAGCCTGCTGTCAGATCCGGTGGTCCTTCGCCCACCAGGTGGGCGCGTTGCGGTTGGAGCCTCTGAGCCGGAGACGGACAGCCGTGAAGGAATGGCCGGGCGGTGTGAGATTCGTCCGGAACCGGGTCTGTGGTATTCCCTAACCCAGGGGCTAGAGGCCATGATGTTTTTGAAAAAGCAGACGCATCATCATGGAAGCGAGAGAGGCCGATATGTCCGCTCCAAGCAGCTCTTCGGGGCCCACCGCCTCTCGGTCGGCAGTCCGTGACTGGCCGAGCGTGCGGGATTGGCCGCTGGAGGGCCTCGGGGACGTGGAGACGGCGTTGGACAGGCGCGTCGCGAGTCTGCGGGAATACGAGGGCGACATCGCACGGGCCTCCGGTCTCGAAGAGTCGTCGTGGTCGGGACCCGCTGCCGAAGCCGCTCGGGCGTTGGCGAGCGCCCATACCGGGCATTCGGCGGCTTTGGCGAGCAGCGCGCAGGTGGCTTTGGAGGCGTTGCGCGAGTACCGCTCCAGCGCGGAGGCGCTGCGGGCGGCGGCGTTGAAGCTCGAAGCCGAGGCGAGCAGCCACGGCCTGGCCATAGGGCAGGACGGTTCGGTGTCGGGAAACCTCCCTGGTCTGTACGGCAAAGCCGTCGCGCGCAAGCTCGCTGAGCGGGCGTCCGAGGTGCTGGCCGGGACGGCAGCGTTGGATCGCTCGCTCGCAGAGGCCCTCGTAGACGAGCAGTGAGCGGCGATCGGCGCGGCGCGATCGGCGCCGCAGGTCTGGCAGAAGGGTAATGATGACGAGCAGCATCGGCGCAGGCGTCGTGGTGAGCATAGAGCGGCTCGCGCAGTGCGCCAAGGACATCGCGGCGGCGCAGGACGCGGTGGGGGATTCCCTCGTGTCCACGCTTCGTTCCATGAGCGGGGCGAGCGCATCCGTCGGCGGCGCCTCGGCGGCGTGGGACGCGCTCGTGGACAGGCAAAGCCAGCAGCAGCAGAAGCACGCCGCGCAGGGGACGCAGCTTGCGAACGGCCTCCAGGACGCGGCCCGGCTCTACGCGCAGACCGACGCCCTGAGCGCACAATCGCTCCAGTCGCAGGCGGGCGTGACGGGAGCCCCCGGCCAAGGGGCTTCGAGCGAGCCGGTCGGCTCCGCCGTCGCGACGACGGACCCCAGTCCGAGCGACACGGTGCCGACGCCCTATGGCGAGCTGGGGCAGTGGATGATCAACAGCAGCGGGGCGGTGGCGGATTGGCTCGGGCGGAAAACGGACGGGAAGAGCCTGTACGAGCCGATCAACGTGGTCTTGGTGGACAACACTTCGACCACGCCCGCAGAAGCCGTCGCAAAGCTCAACAGAGACCTGGCGGCCGCTGGGTTCAACGGGCAGTCCGGGCACAGCGGCGGCTACAGCGCATCGATCGGCGGGACCCGTTACGGCCAGTTGCCCGACACGTACACGGACGCGAGCGGCCCGCTCTCGCTTTTGGAGACCCAGGACCACGCCCGGATGTTCGGCCCTGCCCCCGCCCCAGGCGGAGGATACATCTGGACCTCCTCGTTCAGCCGGGAGAAGTTCTCAATCGACTTGTTCGATATCGCCGGGGGCATTCATGGCTACGACTCCTTCAACACCGCGCGCGACAACCTTCTCTCCGGGCTCGTCAACAGCGGAGCCACAGAACTCGGGACCATTCCCATGGGCAACACCCGGAGCACGGCCGTCGGCTCCACCGGCGACCATGACGGCAACGCCGTGGTGATCCAGCTCGAATAGCAGGCGGGGCGAGGAGCCAGAGTTTTGCCGGCCTCAGCCGCGCTCGTTCAGATCACTCCCACTCGATGGTGCCCGGCGGCTTGCTGGTGATGTCCAGGACGACACGGTTGATACCGTCGACCTCGCCGGTGATCCGGTTCGAGATCCGCTCCAAAGCCTCGTAGGGCACCCGTGCCCAGTCGGCGGTCATGGCGTCCTCGCTCGTCACCGGGCGCAGCACGATCGGGTGGCCGTAGGTGCGGCCGTCGCCTTGCACGCCGACGCTGCGCACGCCGGGGAGCAGCACCACCGGGCACTGCCAAATCCCCAGCTCGGGTCCGAGGACCGCCAGCTCTTCGCGGACGATCGAGTCGGCGTCGCGCAGCGTGGCGAGCCGGTCCTCGGTCACCTCGCCGATGATCCGCACCGCGAGGCCAGGCCCGGGGAACGGCTCGCGGGCGACGATCACCTCCGGCAGCCCAAGCTCGCGGCCAACCGCGCGCACCTCGTCCTTGAACAACAGTCGCAGTGGCTCCACCAGCTCGAACTTGAGGTCCTCGGGCAGGCCGCCGACGTTGTGGTGGCTCTTGATGACCGCCGCGCCGCTGCCGCCGCCAGATTCGACCACATCCGGGTAGAGGGTGCCCTGGACGAGGAACGAGACCTCGCCGGAGGAGCGCCCGGCACGGTGCCGTTGGGAGATGCCCGCGACGGCGGCCTCGAAGCTCGTGATGAACTCCCGGCCGATGATCTTGCGCTTGGCCTCCGGGTCCTCGATTCCCGCGAGGGCGGTGAGGAACTGCTCGCGCGCGTCCACGGTGATGAGCTCGGCTCCGGTGGCGGCGACGAAATCCCGCTCGACTTGCTCGCGCTCCCCGGCGCGGAGCAGGCCGTGGTCGACGAAGACACAGGTCAGCCGGTCGCCGATGGCGCGGGCCACCACGGCGGCCGCCACAGCGGAGTCCACCCCGCCCGACAGGCCGCAAATCGCGCGGCCCTCAGGGCCGACCTGCTCGCGCACCGCCTCGATCAGGCTCTCGGCGATATGCGCGGGGGTCCAGGTCGCCGGAATCCCCGCGACCTCGTGCAGGAAGCGCTCGATGGCGGCCTGGCCGTGCGGGGAGTGGCGCACCTCCGGGTGGTACTGCACCCCGACCAGCCTGCGCCCCAGGTTCTCGAAGGCCGCGACGGGAGCGCCGGGGCTCTGCGCGGTGACCGTGAATCCGGGCGGGGCCTCGGTCACCGAGTCGCCGTGGCTCATCCACACCGGGTGCGTCTGCGGAGCTCCGGCGTGCAGCGACCCGCCGTCGCCTGCCAGGCTCAGCTCGGTGCGGCCATATTCTCGTACGTTTGTATGGGAAACGGCTCCGCCGAGGGCGCGGGCCATCGCCTGGAACCCGTAGCAGATCCCCATGACCGGCACGTCGAGGTCGAAAAGGGCCGGGTCCGCAGACGGGGCGCCTGGGTCGTACACGCTCGACGGGCCGCCCGAAAGGATGATCGCGAGGGGGTCGCGCTTCTTGATCTCCTCGATCGGGGTCGAATGCGGGAGGACTTCCGAGAAGATCCGGGCCTCTCGCACCCGGCGGGCGATGAGCTGGGTGTACTGCGCCCCGAAGTCGATGACGAGCACAGGCCGGTCGGGGGGTTCGGGGTTCTGGGCCATGAGCGCATCCTAGCCTCGGCCCGAGAAGCCCCTCGCGCCGAGTTCTGTGCTTGACGTCACAGCTATGTCTACTATAGGCTGTAGTAGTCGACCCGGGGCGGTCGACGCTCCTGAAAGAGGCCGCCATGTCCGCTTCCCGTTCTCTTCGAAGAGCCGCCGCCCTCTTCGCGGTCGCATTGCTCGTGCATTCTGCCGACCACCTGCGGCGCGGGATGGGGGGACTGCCTGTCGCGGTGTCGGCCGCGGGCTACGCCCAACTGCTGTTGACTGCGGTCATGTGCGTATTGGTTTTCGCCGGACACCGCTTCGCCCCGCAGGTCGCGGCCTTCCTCGGGTTCGCCAGCGCGATCGGCTTCAGCGCCGCGCATCTCCTGCCGAGATGGGGATTCTTCAGCGACAGCTTTGTCCACGCGCCGATGTCCGCGCATGTCACCGCGTTCTCCTGGACGACCGCGCTTCTTGAGATCGGCGCGGGCCTGGCGCTCGGCTTCGTCGGCGCGCGCGCCGCTCGTTCACGCCCGACGGGTTGATCGGGAGGCGGCAGCGGCGGCGGCGCTGGGGCCTCGGTGAGAGCGAGGTCGCGCAAAGGGCGCGAAGTGCGGCATAATTGCCTGGTCATGACTTCTCTCCCGCTCGTGTTCGACGCGCCGAAGCGCGGCATGCCGCCGCGCCACCTCGCCGACCTCTCCGCCGCCGAATTGCGCGAGGCGGTCGCCCTGCTCGGCGAGAAGCCCTTCCGGGCGCAGCAGCTGGCCAGGCACTACTACACGAGGCACACCGTCGACCCGGACGAGATGACCGACATCCCGGCCGGGAGCCGGGGGAAGCTGGTCGAGGCCTTGCTGCCGAGCCTTGTCGAGCCCGCGCGCACGATGGGCTGCGACGGCGGCGAGACGGTCAAGACGCTGTGGCGGCTGCACGACGGGTCGCTGGTGGAGAGCGTGCTCATGGGGTACGCGGACCGGATCACCCTGTGCGTGTCGAGCCAGGCGGGCTGCGGCATGGCCTGCCCGTTCTGCGCCACCGGCCAGGGCGGCCTCACCCGCAACCTCTCGACGGCGGAGATCGTGGAGCAGGTGCGCCTCGCCTCGGCGGCGGCGCAGGAGGGACGGCTCGCGGGCGGTTCCCGGAACCTGTCCAACATCGTGTTCATGGGCATGGGGGAGCCGCTCGCGAACTACAACCGGGTGCTCGCGGCGGTGCGGCGGATCACGAGCCCGGCCCCGGAGGGCTTCGGGCTGTCGCAGCGCTCCGTGGTGGTGTCCACGGTTGGCCTCGTGCCCGCGATCAACAAGCTCGCGGGCGAGGGCCTTTCGGTCACGCTCGCAGTGTCGTTGCACGCCCCAGACGACGAGCTGCGCGACACGCTTGTCCCGGTGAACACGCGCTGGCCGGTGGCCGAGGTGATCGCAGCCGCGCGGGGCTACGCGCGACAGACGGGCAGGCGGGTGTCGATCGAATACGCCCTGATCCGCGAGGTGAACGACCAGCCGTGGCGCGCCGACTTGCTCGGCGAGCTCCTGCATGAGGCGCTCGGCCCGCTCGCCCATGTGAACCTCATCCCGCTCAACCCGACTCCGGGCAGCAAATGGGACGCGAGCTCGCCGGAGGCACAGCGCGAGTTCGTCCGCCGAGTGCGCGCGAGGGGCGTGTCCTGCACCGTCCGCGACACCAGGGGCCAGGAGATCGCCGCGGCCTGCGGCCAGCTCGCGGCGGCTCCGGTCTAAGGCTCCACACGCCGATCGGTCTGAAGACAGAGGAGGATGTCTGTGCGGTTTGTTCGTCTCGTCGCGCCTTTCGTGGTCGTGGCAGTGGCAGCCGGGTGCTCGCAGGCCGGGGGCGGGGAGTCCGCGGCGGACTACCAGGCGAAGGCGTTCGACGTCGGCGGTCTCGGCGCGTCGGCCGAGGCCTGCGACTCGCTCTTCGGCTATGTGAACCAGAAGTGGTTGGACGCGCGCCCGATCCCGGACGACCGGAGCTCGCTGAGCATCGACACGAAGCTCTCCGAGGACGACCTTGCGTTGGAGCGTTCGCTGGCGCAGGACGCGGGCAGCGAGGCCGACCCGGCCTCGGTCCGCCACAAGGTCGGCCTCCTCTACAAAGAGGCCTCGGACGAGGGCGCGATCGAACAAGCGGGGACCGCCCCGCTCAAGGACCGGCTCGACAAGATCGCCGCCATCGCCTCGCCCGAGGACGTCGCCGCCCTCCTGCGCGAGTTTGCGGCCGAGGGCGACCCGATCGTGCTGCGGCTGTCCGCGCGGGCTGATTTCCGCGACGCGACGAAGCAGGTCGCCTCGGTGTCCGAGGAGGCGTTGGGCCTGCCGTCGAAGGACTACTACACCGATCCGCAGTACAAGCCGGTGCTGGACGCGTACCGCGACTACGCGCGGACGGTGCTCGGCTTGCTCGGCGAAGACCAGGAAGGCGCGCTGCGCTCTGCGGACGCGCTGCTCGCGTTGGAGTCTGCGTTCGCGGACGTGTCGCTCTCCGAGGTCGAGCAGCGCGAGGTGGACAACCAGTTCAAATTCGTCCCGTTGGACGAGGCGCAGCGGCTTGTGCCGCATCTGGACTGGCAGGCGTTCTTCGCCGCGCAGCGCGTGAGCGCCGCCCCCGGCTTCTCCCTGCCGGAGACGCGGTTCTTCCAGGCGCTGGACCAGCAGCTTGCGGGCGCGCCGCTCGACCAGTGGAAGGCGTATCTGGCCTTCCACGTCGCAGACCATTACAGCGCCGCGCTGCCGAAGGCGTTCCGCGACTCGCGATTCGTCTTGGACCAGGCGAAGTCCGGGGCCACGGCGCCGTTGCCGACGTTCAAACGGGCCCTCTCGGTCGTGGAGGACAACATCGGCGAAGGCCTCGGGCAGCTGTATGTGGCGGCGAAGTTCCCCAAGGAGACCAAAGAGGCCGTCCTCGCGCTGGTGCGCCGGGTCGTCGCGGCGATGGGGGAGCGGATCGACCGACTGGACTGGATGAGCCCAGAGACGAAAGCGAAGGCGAAGGAGAAGCTCGGCAAGATCCTGCCGAAGATCGGCTATCCGGACCATTGGCGCGACTGGTCGGGCCTCGCGCTGGGCGGCAAGGGCCTCGTCTCGGACATCCGGGCGGCCGAGGCGTTCGAGCACGCCTACCAACTGGCGAAGATCGGCAGGCCGACCGACCGGCAAGAGTGGGACATGACCCCGCAGACCATCAACGCCTACTACGAGCCGACCGACAACACGATCAACTTCCCCGCCGCGATCCTGCAGGCCCCGTACTTCGACCCGAAGGCGGACCCGGCGCTGAACTACGGCGCGATCGGCGCGGTCATCGGCCACGAGATGACGCACGCCTTCGACGACGAGGGCAGCCAGTTCGACGGGGACGGCAACCGGGCGAACTGGTGGACCGCCGAGGACCGCAAGGAGTTCGAGGAGCGCACCGGCAAACTCGCGGACCAGTACAACGCCTACGTCCCGCTGCCAGGCCACCCGGACGCGCACGTCGACGGCAGGCTCACGCTCGGCGAGAACATCGCGGACCTCGGCGGAACGCTGACCGCGTTCGACGCGCTCGCCGCCGAGCTCGGCGGGCGGCTCGACGGTCCGAAGATCGCGGGCTTCGCCCCGGCGCAGCGGTTCTTTTTGGCGTACGCGAGGTCGTGGCGGGGCAAGCGGCGGGACGAGGCTGTCCTCGAGCAGATCGCGAGCGATCCGCATTCGCCGGAGAAATACCGCGTCGACGGCGTGGCGCCGAACGTCCCGGCCTTCGCGAGAGCCTTCGGCTGCGCCCCAGGGTCGCCGATGGCGCCCGCCGAGGCGCAGCTCGTGTCGATCTGGTGACCGCAGCCGTCTGACGGCGCGCCCGCCCTATCTGCCGGGGTTGTTGTGGCGCTGGTGGTAGCTGCCGCCGGTGGCGCTGTCGTCGTCATCGCTGTCTTGACCGCGGGCCGCGTTGAAAGCGTTGGCGACGTTCGGCTGGTCTTGGTCCGTGAGGAAGCAGTTCACCGAGCGCGGGTTCCCCGGCACGCTCGCGCGGGCGTTGTCGATCGCCTGCTGTTCGGTGTCTCCCGCGCCTTCGGCGGCGGCCACGATCGGCCGCGCCGTTCCCGTGTTCGAGCTGTACTCGCAGGTCGCGTTGTAGCCGCCGATAATCGGGACCGACGGCTCCGGCTCTGCCGAAGCTGCCGCCGCGCCGCCGATCAGAGATCCGAAGGCGAGCGCGCCCAGCAACCCGGCGCGGGCGCCGCCGAACCGCGGGCGGCGCTTGCGCTGTTTCGCGCGCGCGGGCTCTCGTTCGCTCATGATCTCCTCCTTGAGACCGCCTTCGCGGGTGACGAGTCTGGTCGATATCGGCCTTGTCGGCAGGTATAGCTGCTTTTCACAACGTTGTGGGCGGTTCTGGCATTCCCAAGCGCCCTTGGCGGCGAGCTTTTCCCGGGCCAAGCGCGAGACGCGATCTCTCGGCAACAGTGAACGGGGTCCCTGAAAATGGCGGGGCCCCGGAGCAATTGCTCCGGGGCC
>NZ_JBOFQF010000033.1:0-69811 GCF_051660745.1 Segniliparus sp.
CGCCAAAGGACCCGGCTCAGGCCTCGGCATGGCCCTCATCGCCCAACAAGCAGCCATCCACCACGGCCACGCCAAACTCACCACCAGCCCCCAAGGCGGCGCCCGCCTCACCATCACCATCCCCCAACAACAACCAAAGCACCAACAGCTCGACGCCGCCGCCGCCGTCTAGCGCGCCGCTCCGCCCCGCCGAAAACCAAGCTCCCAACCTTTGCCCAGAGAATTGTACAACGCCCTGACCTTTGTCAACCCGAATGTCACGGTCTGATTTGATCTGCTCCGCTCTAGCTACTCCGAGTTAACTTCTGCGGGCAGAGATGAGAAACTATTGGGAGAAAGAGCGAGTGACGGCTGAAGCCACTCAAAGCACAAAGGAGCATGCGATGACCGCAGACGCAGGTCTTACCCGATTCAACGAGCTGAACAAACCAGCCCTGCTCCGTATTTTGATGGATGTCTGCCAATCGCCGAAGTGGCGCAACGACATCACCGACCATCGCCCCTACGCGGACCTCGGCGCCCTCTTGGCCTCCTCCGACTACTTCCTCAAAGACGTCTCCGAGATCGAGCTCGACGAGTCTGTGATCAACCATCCCCGAATCGGCGCGAAGAACGCCGGGCCGCGCTCCGCCAGGGAACAATCGCGCTTCGCCGACACCATCGACGACTCGACGTTCGCAGAGTTCGCGGAGCTCAACCAGCAATACGAGGACCAGTTCGGCTACCTCTTCCTTGTCGCGGCCGAGGGCCGGTCTGCTGCGGAACTGCTGGACGTGCTCAAAGGGCGGCTCACGCACACCCCGGAAGCCGAGCGCGCCATCATGGTCGACGAGCTCGCGAAGATCAACCGTCTGCGGTTGACCCGCCTTGTCGACGAGGAGATCCTCACGCTCTCCAAGGCCCCTGCTTCGGTCTGAGCGAATGCCGACCCTGTCCACCCACGTCCTCGACACCTCGACAGGAACCCCCGCGTCAGGGGTGAGGGTCGAGCTTCGCGACGCGCGGGGCCTCATTGTGGCCGAGGCGGCGACCGACGAGGACGGCCGGATCAAGGACTGGGACACAGCCCTCGTCCCCGGGACGTACACCGCCGTCTTCCACACCGCCGAATATTTCCGGTCCCAGGGCCAGGCCGGGTTTTATCCCAAGGTCTCCGTCGAGTTCAGCGTGACAGACGATCGGCATTACCATGTGCCGCTGCTCCTGTCCCCGTACGGCTATAGCACCTACCGAGGAAGCTGACCCATACGAACGAATGGTTTAGGGCTCGTCTCGCCACTTCGTCGTGCCACTATTGTGTCCGCCAGCCCTATTCGTCGGCCCTGTTCGCCAGCGGCGCCAAACCCACCTCTCTGACCAGCGAAAACGCTCTCAAATCGCCGGAGAGCGACGAAAATGGCCGCCGAGGCATCGGCATACCCCCGAAACACGCCCGAGAGAGCCCCCGCGAGCCGTCATGGCCCTGTGTTCGATCTTCCTGTGTCCGATCTTCCTGCGCCCGACCCTCGCGTGCCCGACCCTCATGAGAGCGTCGCTCTCGCTCCTACGTCAATCGATGTTGGCGAGCTGGGTCGTGGTGCGCACGAAGACCTCTTCGCATTTGTCCTTCGTCACGGCGCTGTTGCGGCAGAAGACGATCAAGTTCACTCCCCGCAGGCTCGCCAAGTAGTAGCGGTCCGGGGACAATGCCGGATCCTGCCCGTCTTCGACAGGGGTGAGCGTGCCCCCTTCTTCATAAGCGAACGTCGCGTCGGCGGGAACCTTCGGCGCGCCCACCTCGGTCACGCTGAGGTTGTACACCGTGTCTGGGGCGCTCCCCCCGCCGCTGACCGTCCTGGTGTAGTTCGCGCACCGGCTGACGTAGTCTTTCATCTTGTCGAGCTGGGGCTCAGCGGTCCATTCGAAAAGATAGGCCTCGATCCCCGACTTGTAGTGGTCGTCCGGGTTCGCGTAGTACCGGTTGATGAGATTCTTCAGCGCGCCTTTCGGCAGCACCCTCACGCATTCCTCGGGGGCGATGTCGCCGACCGCGCCGCTGCCTTGCGGCTCCTCCCGCCATCCTGTGGGCATATCCTGCAATCCCGGCAAGGCCTTGAGGAGGTCTTCCTTGCTCCGCCCGTGCAGGCTCGCCTTCGGCCGCGACTGGCCGCCGCCCGCAGCCCCGGACGGGCCCTGCTGGACGCCCCTCCCCGACTCCGGCCAAAACGCCCAAGCGGAAACCCCGCTGGCGACGAGGACCACCAGGACCACCGCCAAGACAATCACCAACGACCGTTTCGACTTCTTGCGCGGAGGCTCCATGGGCGGCCACTGCCCCTGCGGGCCGTAGTACTGCTGCGCCTCCGCGTTGTAGTACTGCTGCTGCGGCGCTATGTACTGCTGTGGCTGGCCATACGGCTGCTGCGGTTGGCCGTATGGTTGCTGTTGCGGTTGGCCGAATTGCCCCGGTTCGTTCTGGCCGGGATAGCCCCCATAGGGAGATGGCGGGTACGTCATCCTCGTCCTCCACTTCACGATAACTGCTGTCCAGCCTAGCGGTTAGCCCACCGATCTCAAAGCAGGCGCCTCCCGCTGCGAAACCCTGGTGCCATGTCTCGCTGGGGACGCCTCCCGCCGGGCCACCTGTAGCAAATGTTTCACTGGGGGCGCCTCCCGCCGGGCGACCTCTAGCCAATGTTTCACTGGGGCACCTCCCGCCGGGCGACCTATAGCCAATGTTTCACGTGAAACGTCCGGCGGGGGAGAAACGTCCGGCGGGGTGGGGCGCCGGCCACGAGCCCTGCGAGCAGGGGAGGAACGTCCCGTGACAGAGCGTCCCGCTCGGATCAGCTCGGCGAGCCCACCAAAAGCGGCCTCATGCGGGCATCCTCCACAAGTTTCGCGAGGGCTTCTTCGACGCTCGCACGCCAAAGCAAGCCCGTCCCGCCAAGTTCGAGGCGCAATCGCGGATAATGGTGGTGCTCTGCGGCAACGGTGAAACCGGCGTTTTTAAAGAAATCGGTCTGATTCACACATCGCCTGGTCGCCCCATCCGCGTCCGCCGCCTCTTCCCGGCCAAACGCTTCGACGGCTCGCACGCCGCGTCGGGCGAGGTCCGCGATGCTCGCGAGCAAGAGCCGCTGCGCCACGTCCTCGAAGTCGTGCCCGTCGTCCACACCCGCGTACGTGACCAAAACAGCGTCGGGGCTCACCGGAGCCGTCGGAAACTCCCCCGCGCGCGAGACCATGCTCGGGGGGGCGTAGCAGATCTGGCCCACACCGCGCGCTCCCTCGTCCTCTCCCGCAATGGCAAGCTGGCCACAGGTGCCCCACTGCAGAAGCACCGAGGAGAGCCACGCCTCCTTCTCGAAGCGCGCGTCGGGGCCGCCGCCGATCTGGCTGCCGATCTGCGAATCGAACTCCCAGAACAGGCACTGTTGCGCGTGCTTCGGCAAAAGGGACGAACGTTCCAGGGTCAGAGGCACGATCCGGATCTGCTGTTCGTACAGCTCTCGGCTCATTCAGCGCTCCCTGGCAGAGCGACCGGGGGAGGACACGGGCGCGATCTGGTCCGCGAGACGTTCGAGGTCCGAGACCGAGCCGAACTCGATCACAATACGGCCCTTCTTCGCGGTCAAGCCGACATGGACCGTCGTGTCCAGCGCGAGCGCGAGCCGGTCGGCGACCTCCTCGAGCTCAGCGGGCTGAGCTGGCTTCGACCGCCCTTTCGGCTTCGACCGAGTCTTATGGCTCGACAACGTGACGGCCTCTTCCGCCGCGCGCACCGACAGTCCTTCCGCGATGATCCGGGAAGCCAAGTCCTCTTGCTCTTCCGTGTGGCCGTCCAAGCCGAGCAACGCCCTCGCGTGGCCTGCCGACAGCACACCCGCCGCAACCTTGCGTTGCACGCCGACCGGGAGCCGCAGAAGACGCAACGTGTTGGAGACGAGGGAACGGGACCGGCCGAGCCGCTCCGCCAATTGCTCATGCGTCGCGCCGAAATCCTCCAGCAGCTGCTGGTACGCAGCTGCTTCTTCCAGCGGGTTCAGCTGCGCCCGGTGGATGTTCTCCAAAAGCGCGTCACGCAGCAGCACGTCGTCGGCGGTGTGCTTGATGATCGCAGGAATCTTGCCCAGGCCCGCCGCCTTCGTCGCACGCAACCTGCGCTCACCGACCACAAGCTGGAAGGTGCCGCCAACGACAGGGCGGACAACCACCGGTTGGAGCAGCCCGAACTCCCGAATCGAATGCGTCAGCTCGCTGAGCGCCTCCTCGTCGAACACATGGCGGGGCTGCTGCGGATTCGGCTCGATCAGCTCGACCGGGATCTCCTGGTACGAGGCCAGCCTGCCGTCGCCAGCACCTGCGCCACGCCCTGGCGGGATCAACACGTCCGCGGCAGAGTCCCCGAGCCGAGGGCCAGAGCCTGGCCCGGCGGGGATCAGCGCCGCCAGTCCCTTGCCCAATCCGCCTTTTCGCTGATTCGCCATGTCACCTCTCCTCGCGATGCGCTCGAAGCGCGATTTCCCTGGCGGCCTCGAAATAGCACTGGGCGCCTTGCGACCCCGGGTCGTAATCGAGCACCGACTGCCCGTAGCCCGGAGCCTCGGCCACCTTGACGTTGCGGGGGATCACCGTCTCAAGCACCGAATCCCCGAAATGGGCCCGGACTTCGGTGGACACGTCGTCCGCGAGCCTCGTGCGTTTGTCGTACATCGTGAGCAGGACCGTGCTCACAAGAAGCTCGGGATTCAAGCCGGAGCGGATGAGCTCGATATTGCCGAGCAACTGCGCCAACCCCTCAAGGGCGTAGTACTCGCACTGGATCGGGATGAGCACTTCCCGCGCTGCCACCAGCGCGTTGACCGTGAGCAGTCCCAACGAAGGTGGGCAATCGACGAACACGTAGTCGTATTGCGCGAACTTGCCTCGGATCTCCTGTGCGAGACGATGCTCGCGGGAAGTCAGCGAGACCAATTCGATCTCCGCTCCGGCCAGATCGATAGTCGCGGGCACCACGGAGAGCCCCTGATGGTTCCTGCTTTGGACAACGACTTGGTCGAGCGCCATTTCCCCGAGGAGCAGCTGGTAGCTCGACGGCGTCCCTGCTTGATGGTCGACGCCGAGCGCGGTGCTCGCATTGCCCTGCGGATCGAGATCGACCACCAGCACGGACAAGCCCTGCATCGCGAGCGCGGCCGCGACGTTCACCGTCGTTGTGGTCTTGCCGACCCCGCCCTTCTGGTTCGCCACCGCGATGACCCGGCAGCCGTTGGGCGGGCGGGGGAGGGGCGGCGCTGTCGCATGCCGCAAGGAAGCCGCCTGCCTCGAAGCGGCGGCCAACGGCGTGTCCGCCCAGTCCTCGAACGATGTTTCACCGGGGGCGCCTCCCGCCGGGTCGCCTACAGCCAATGTTTCACGTGAAACGTCCGGCGGAGTGGGGACGCCGCCCGCGAGCCCTGCGAGCGGGGGAGAAACCTCTGGCTCAGTCACGCGAGCGCCTCCGTCCGCCCGCCCCGGCTGGGCCGGACAGCTTCCGCAAGACCACCACAGTCGCCTCGATTCTGGGGCCGCCGCCCCCTTGGCCCATGCCGCAGATTTTGATCTCGCCCTCGCCGAACCCCTCGTTCCGCAATGCCCGAGCGGTCCTGGACAGCTCGTCTTGCGCGGTCCGTCCTTTGACCGCCAGCAGTTGGCCGCCTACCGGGAGAAGTGGATTCGACCACCGTGCGAGTGTATCCAATGCGGCCACCGCGCGCGAGAGCACCACCGGGATCGGGGCCAGCAGCTCCCGCGCCTCCGAGCTCTCCGCGCGAGCTCGCACCACTCCGACGTCGAGGCCGACGTCCTCCAAAAATTTCTGCACCGGGTCCACCCGTCTCGCCAACGGCTCGATCAACGTCATCCGGATATCGGGACGCGCGATCACGACCGGGATCCCCGGCAAGCCCGCTCCGCTCCCGAGGTCCGCCGCATGCGAGCCGTTCGGAATCAATTCGGCGACAGCGGCGGAGTTCAAGATATGCCGCTCCCAGAGCCGCTCCGCCTCCCTCGGGCCGATCAGCCCTGCCGCGACTCCGGTGTCCGCGAGCCATTCCGCGTACGCCACAGCCAAGTGCGCGCGATCGCCAAAGACCGCTGCCAACGTCTCCTCGGAAGGAAGATCCGTCATCGTCACCTCGCTTCAACGCCAACCTGCTCACGGTACCGTCCCGGTCGGGCGGCGCCGTGAGCAGGGCACGATGTCATAGGGGCCTGGTCCCTTGCCGACCCGGAATCAGCTCGTCGCGGGGGCGGAGTCGGGCAGCACGACGACATAGCGGTTCGGCTCTTCGCCTTCGCTCTCGCTCTTCGCGCCCGGAACAGTCGTCACCGCGTCGTGGACGATCTTGCGCTCGAAGGGCGACATCGGCGTGAGCGCCACTCGCTGGCCGCTGCTCACCGCGTCTGCCGCCGCCTTGAGGCCCACTTCGTGGAGGTCGTCTTTCCGCTGCGCGCGCCATTTCGCGACGTCGAGCATGAGCCAGCTGCGCTGGCCCGTCTGCTGCTGGACAGCCAGACGGGTCAGGGTCTGCAGCGCGTCGAGCACTTCGCCCTGCTTGCCGACCAGCTTCTGGAGGTCCTTGCCCCCCTCCAAGCTGACCGCCGCGCGTCCGCCGACCACGTCGAGGTCGAGGTCCCCGTCGTAGTCGAGCACGTCGAGCAATTGCTCGAGGTAGTCTCCGGCGATCTCGCCCTCTTCGACGAGCAGGTTTTCCGCGTCCGGCTCCTCCTCCGGCGTCTCCGGCACGTTCTGGGTGATTTCGAGCTCTGTATCGGTCATATGTTCATTCCACCTTTCTTGAAGAATATGCGTCTGTGCGTGATGGCCAAGGCCGCGATCACTCGCCCTCGGCTTCCTTCAACGCTCGGTCGTCCGACTTTTTCCGCAGGGGCTTCGCTCCAGGCTTCGGAGCGTTTGCGGCCCGCCGCTCGACGACCTGCCGTTTTTTCTCCTCGTCCTCGCGGTCGATCTTGCGGAAGACGAGATGCTGCTGGCCATAGGTCCAGGCGTTGTTGCTCACCCAGTATAGGAGGAGCGCGATCGGGCTCGCCCATCCGAAGATAAGAACGCCGAGCGGGAAGATCCACAGCGACATGATCCGCATCATCGCCGCTTGCGGCTGCTCGGACACCTCGACCGGCTGGCGGGAGAGGGAGGCTCGGGAGTTCATGTGGGTCGCGATCGAGGCGATGACCATCAACGGGATCGCCACCGCGGCGATCTGCCACCGCTGGAACTCGACAGCGGAACCGGCTTTGACGAAGGCGTTGAAGCTCGCCACCGGCTCGGTGATGTAGCTCGACAGCGGCACCCCGAAGAACCTGGACTCAAGGAAGCTCTGCACGTCGTGGGGGGAGAAGACGTAGTTGCTGGTGTTGCGGTTCTGCTCCGGGGTCATGCTGCCGCCGCCGGAGAAGAAGGCGCCCGCTGTGCGGTTGAAGCTGGAGAGCACGTGGTAGAGGCCGATGAAGACAGGAATCTGCAGCAACATCGGCAAACAGCCCAAAAGCGGGTTGAACCCATGCTCTTGCTGCAGTTTCTGCATCTCAAGGGCTTGCCTCTGGCGGTCTTTCGCGTACTTGGTCTGGATCGCCTTCATCTGCGGCTGCAGCTCTTGCATCTTCCGCATGAATCGGATCTGCCGGATTGCGGGCGCGTACAACAAGGCTCGCAGGGTGCAGACCAGCGCGACGACCGACAGCGCCCAGCCGAATCCGGACTCAGGCCCCAGGATTTTGCTGAAGAGCCAGTGCCAGAGCCAGAGCACTCCGGAGACGGGGTAGTAGACGAAGTCCAGCATCAGCGAGGCGCTCCTTCATAAACATGTGACGGGTGGACGGCGCGCGGCGGGACCGGGTCCCAACCTCCCGCGCTCCACGGACCGCAGCGCAGCAGACGCCACGCCGTGAGGCCGAGGCCTACGACAATTCCCCGGTCCGTCAACGCCTCTATCGCGTATTCGCTGCAGGTGGGGGCGAACCTGCAGGCCGGGGGACGAGCGGGGGAGATATACGACCGGTACCAGCCGATCATTCGGACAAGCAGGCCTGCCATTGCGCGACAGCTGGCTTCGAAGCGGCGGCCGAGAGACGTCGTCACTATCGCTTTCCCTTTTCTAGCGGGTCCGACTTCTCCAGCGGCGCCGGGGCTGGGGGGACAAGTTTGAAAACAGCCGACCGCAGTTGCCTCTCGAACTCCGAGACCTCCGCCGTGGCCGAGCTGGGCAGAGCCCGGACGACCAGACGGGCGCTCGGCGGGCACTCCTGCAAGACCGGCGCCATCGCCGCCCGCAGCCGCCTGCTCACTCGTTTGCGCACGACCGAGCCGCCGACCTGTTTCCCGACAATCAAACCGACTATCGGCGAGACAGGCTCGGCCACCGCACGTCGCTTGGCTGTGCCGCATCCGCCTGCGAGGAGGTGGACCACGACATGGCTGCGGCCCGCGCGTCGGCCAGTACGCACCGTCTCAGTGAAATCAAGCCGGCTGCGCATGCGGTTTTGGGGCGGCAACATCGCAGAACCTCATCGATTTGCTCCGGCCTCTCGGCCGAGCCTGGAGGGACGGGGTCAGGCGGAAAGGCGCTCCCGGCCCTTCAAGCGGCGCGCGGCGAGCACGGCGCGACCCGCACGGGTCCGCATGCGCACACGGAAACCGCTCACCTTCGCACGGCGGCGGTTGTTCGGCTGGAAAGTCCTTTTCCCTTTCGCCATCTCTTATTCCTCGCATTCGCTTCGGGCCTGGTCACACCGGGCCTGTTCGTCAAGTCATGGGCTCCCCCGGCGGGACTGCGCTGAGTCGTCAGAGCAGAGTCTGCAAAAACCGCGCTAGGTCGTCGACGAGGGCTCGCGTCACGGAGAAACTTGGCCGCGGCCGCGACGATTGGTCAGACCAGTCCCGGCAAGCCCTCGATGAACATCGAGACAACGATACCCGCTCTGGCTCCGGATGGGAAATCTTCCGCGCCTTGCCCTCTGGCCCGCCTCCGCCGCAAAAGCCAAGACCACCGGAAAAATAGTTGTGACCTAGGTATTCTAGCGAAGGGTGGCGGTCTTCGCGATTGCTTGCTACTGTGCCGGGAAACCTTTTTCGAGCCTCGACCACAACGCCGTTGCCAGATCGAAAAGCATTCCTTGTACAGTGACCTACAACATACGAAGGGCGCTAAAGGTGTTAGCATCACATCGGCCGCCGGAGGCGCGGGCGCCACGACAGGAGATTCGGCAGCGACTTGCCAGCCCTGCCGCGGACCGCTATATTGCTGTGTTCACAACTGGGGATAAGTCTGTGCGTAACTGTCTCGTCAAGGGCCTGCAAACCGTCGAGCACGACTTTGACCTGCCCAGTTCCGTTCGACACCCAGCACCGGCCAAAGCTTAAGAGGATCCAGTTGTCCACAGAAACGTCTCATTTCGACGCTATCTGGGAAGAAGTGCTCGCCCAACTCTCCGCCGAGGCTGCGGCCGACGCCTTCGGGTACCCCCCGCTCACGAAACAGCAGCGCGCTTGGCTCCCCCTCGCGAAACCGGTCAGCCTCGGCGAGGGCTTCGCCCTGATCTCCGTGCCGTCGAGCTTCGCCGCAGACGCCTTCGACCGGGGGCTCCGCGCGCCGATCGCCGCCGCGCTCCGCCACATCCTCGGCAGGGATATCGAACTGAATCTGCGCATCGCAAGTCAAAATCCGGAAGGCTCCGAGCCGGTGGAGTCCGCCGCATTGGTCGCGGAGACGAACGGCCTGGTCCCGCCGGACCAGTCGGCGCCCAAGCTCGCCGCCCCCGCCACTCCTGCGACCGACACCACCACGAGCCTCAACGCCAGGTACACCTTCGACACCTTCGTGATCGGCGCTTCCAACCGTTTCGCCCACGCCGCGACATTCGCCGTGTCCGAGGCGCCCGCCAGGGCCTACAACCCCTTGTTCATCTGGGGCGACTCCGGGCTGGGCAAAACCCACCTGCTGCACGCGGCCGGCCATTACACGCAACGGCTCTTCTCCGGCTTCCGGGTGAAATACGTCTCCACCGAAGAGTTCACGAACGACTTCATCAACAGTCTCCGAGACGACCGCAGGGTGGCCTTCAAGCAGCGCTACCGCGACGTGGACTTGCTCCTGGTCGACGACATCCAGTTCATCGCGGGCAAAGAAGGCATCCAGGAAGAGTTCTTCCACACCTTCAACACCTTGCACAACTCGAACAAGCAGATCGTCATCACCTCGGACCGGCCCCCGAAGAAGCTCGCCGCCCTCGAAGACCGGCTGCGCACCCGCTTCGAGTGGGGCCTGATCACCGACGTTCAGCCGCCCGAGCTGGAGACCCGGATCGCGATTCTGCGCAAGAAGGCCAACATCGACGGCTTGGAGGTGCCCGACGACGTCGCCGAGCTCATCGCCTCCCGAATCGAGCGGAACATCCGAGAGCTCGAAGGCGCACTCATCCGGGTGACCGCCTTCGCCTCCCTCAACCATCAGAAACTCACGGCGGCCCTCGCCGAGATGGTCTTGCGCGACCTCGTCCCGGACAGCCCGACGTTGGAGATCAGCGTCTCGGTGATCCTCGGGGCGACCGCCGAGTACTTCAACACGACGATCGAGGAGCTCTGCGGCCCGGCGAAGACCCGTCCGCTCGCCCAAGCCAGGCAGATCGCCATGTATCTGTGCCGGGAGCTCACCGACCTCTCGCTGCCGAAGATCGGCCAAGCCTTCGGCAGGGACCACACGACCGTGATGTACGCGGAGAAGAAGGTCCGCAAGGAGCTCGCCGAGCGCAGGCAGGTGTACGACCAGGTGCACGAGCTCACCGCACGGGTCCGACAGCGGGCCAAAACCTCCTGACCCGTCGGCCAGCCCTCCTCTGCGCCTTCGATCTCTCGTATTCCTCGTCCTCCAGCCAGCGTTCTGTCACGGCCAGAGGGCCGCCGCCGCCGCGTAGAGACGTGATTTGCGGCACATTGCTTCGCTCAGTATCGCGGCGAAACCAGTCATCAGTAATCACAACAGTCTTGTCACACCTCATGACGCATCAGATATCGGCGTCTTCCACATCTGTGGATTACCCTGTGCATAACCTTCGAGGGCTGTGGACAACGTCTGAGCAAATATCCACAAGCGGGCTGTCGATCCCCAGAGCTCTGCCCAGACCCGACGAGGCGCCCGCCCGCTGTCCCCAAATGCAAACACCAGTTGAACAGCGGACGCCCGGTTTATCCACAATTTCCACAGCGCCTATTACTGCTACTAGAAATTTCTAGAATAAAAACCCACAGTGTTAGGGCCCGGAGGACGATCGGCTCAGAACCACAACCACTCCTGGCTTGACGGGCGTCGTAGGCTGCAATCACTGAGGTTTTCGGGGTGTCGTTCCAGACCCGAGCCTCGCTGACTTCCACCACCACGACTGAAGGACGGCAGAGTGTCTGACGAAGATTTCGCTTTCGAAGTGCCCCGAGATCTCTTCGCCGACTCCGTCTCCTGGGTCACCCGCCGTCTTCCCGCCCGCCCGGCGATGCCGTTGCTCGCAGGACTGTTGTTGTCCGCCGACGAGACCGGGGAGCTCTCCCTCGGCGGGACGGATTACGACCTCACCGCGCAGGCGCACCTCCCCGCCCAGATCAGCGGTCCGGGCCGGGTCCTGGTCTCGGGCAGGCTGCTCGCGGACATCGCCAAAGCCCTGCCCTCTCCTTCGGTGAAGATCGCCACGGAGGGCTCGAAAGTGCATGTGCGCAGCGGCACGGCGAAATTCACCCTCCCCTCGATGCCGGTGGAGGAGTTCCCAAGCCTCGCCGAACACCCCGCGCCGATCGGCACGGCGACGGCGAAAGACCTTTTCGCCGCGATCAGCCAGGTCGGCGTGGCCGCGAGCCGCGACGACACGTTGCCCGCGCTCACCGGGCTGCGGCTGGTGTTCACGGGGAAAGAGATCGAGCTCGCGGCGACCGACCGGTTCCGGCTCAGCGTGCGCACATTGCCCTGGGACGGCAAGGGCTTCGGCGAGGAGCCGGTCACCACGCTCGTGCCTGCGGCGATTCTCAGCGAGTTCGCCCGGACCCAGCTCCCCTCCGACGATGCGCCGGTCGAGTTCGCCTTGGACCAGAGCGCTGGCTCGCCGAGCCTGCTCGGGGTGCAGACCGGTCCTTTCCGGATCACCACACGGCTCCTCGACGCGCAGCTGCCGGATGTGTCGCAGCTGATCCCGAAGCGCTACACGGCGGTGGCGAGGGTGGAGCTCGGCCCGCTGGTCGAGGCTGTGCGACGGGTCTCGCTCGTGTCCGCGCGGCGCTCGCAGATCCGGCTGGACTTCGAGAACACGGGCTCGGAGGGCGTCCTGCGGCTTTCCGCTGGCGGGGAAGAGGCAGGCTTCGCAGAAGAGGAGCTGCCTGCGAGCCACTGGGGCGAGTCGATCTCGGTGGTCTTCAACCCGGGGTATTTGCTCGATGGGCTGTCCACGTTCCGGGCCGAGCATGCGCAGTTCGGCTTCACCGGGGCGAACCGCGCGGTCGCGTTGGTCTCGGGGGACGGAGCAGAGCCGGAGGAGACCTCGGAGGGCTACAGCGCCGGAGCCGTCGACCACGTCTACGTGTTGATGCCGGTGCGGTTGCAGGGCTGAAGCCGTGCGCGTCTCTTCTTTCGAGATCCGAGACTTCCGCTCCTGGGAGCACGCGCAGGTGCGGCTCGGCGAGGGGAGCACGTTGTTCCTCGGCCGCAACGGGTACGGCAAGACGAATCTGGTCGAAGCGCTCGGCGTGCTCTCCAGCTTGTCCAGCCATCGGGGGGCGCAGATCGCCGCGATGGTGCGGCGCGGCGCCCCGGAGGCAGCGATCTCGGCGGACGTCCTCAACGAGGGGCGAAAGCTGACGGTTGGGCTGCGGCTCACGCCAGGCAAGGCGACCAAGGCGCAGCTGAACGGGGTGAACCGGCCCACCCGGGAGGTGGCGGGCATTTTGCGGACGGTGTTCTTCTCGCCCGAGGATTTGGCCTTGGTCCGGGGCGAGCCGGGGGAGCGGCGCCGGTTCCTCGACGAGACGTTGGTGGTCCGCCAGCCGAGGATGGCCGGGGTCAAAGCGGACTTCGAGCGGGTGCTGCGGCAACGGGCGACATTGTTGAAATCGCTGAATGGAGGCCGTCCGGGGGCTTCGCGCAGCGACGAGGCGCGAGCCACGCTGGAAGCGTGGGACGAGCAGTTCGCGAGCCGTGCGGCCGCGCTGACCGTGGCGAGGATGGACCTGGTCCGCGTCCTGAGCCCGATTGTGGGGCGGTGCTATGCGGCGATCGACCCGAATTCGGACGATGTCGAGCTGCGGTACCGCAGAAGCGCGGAAGAGTCGGACGAGCCGCTGTCCGGGGACGAGCCCGCAGCCGGGATCTCGGAGCAGGAAGTCGCGGAATCGATCGTCGAGCGGTTGGCAGGCATGCGGGAAGAAGAGCTGCGAAGGGGGCAGTGCCTGGTCGGCCCGCACCGCGACGACCTCGAGCTGAGGATCGCGGGAGGCTTGGCGAGGGCGTTCGTGAGCCACGGCGAGGCTTGGTCGTACGCGTTGGCGCTGCGCGTGGCGGCGTTCGAGCTGCTGCGCGACGAGGGGCACGATCCCGTGCTGATCCTCGACGACGTGTTCGCGGAATTGGACGGCCCGCGCCGCGAGGTCGTGGCAGGATTGGTGCGTCGGGCGGAGCAGACCCTGATCACGGCGGCAGATCCGGCAACCGTGCCCGAAGGGTTGATCGCGCAGGTCGTCCCGGTGCGGCTCGGCGAGTCGTCGGGGACGAAATCCTCGCGGATCGCGGGAGCGGCAGAGACAAAGGAGGTGGACGGCGATGGATGAGGACGAGGCGGGCCGTTCCGCCGAAGAGCTCGCCCGCAGGCTTATCGGCGAGTTCAGCAAGCAGGCGGAGTTCGGCTCCCGGGTCTCGAAGGCGCCGAAGCCCGAACGCAAGCCGGAGCGTTTCCGGTGGAGCGGTCCCGGCCCGGACGTGCGCGACCCGCAGACGTTCTCGGACCTCTGCGGGCAGTTGCAGAAAAAAGAGACCTGGTCGGCCAAGCTCGCCCAGGGCAAAATTTTCGCGGCGTGGCCGACGATCGTCGGCGAGCAGATCGCCTCGCATGCCACGCCGGTGCAGCTGAGCGAGGGATTGCTCCATGTGCAGGCGGAGTCGACGGCGTGGGCGACGCAATTGCGGTTGATGCAGAGCCAGCTCCTGGAAAAATTTTCCCACCATGTCGGCAAAAATGTCGTCCGGGGCCTGAAGATCACCGGCCCGAAAGCCCCGAGTTGGCGCAAAGGCGAGCGCCACGTGCGGGGCAGGGGCCCGCGCGACACGTACGGCTAGAGCTCTGGCGGCCAGAGGCTCGCGGCGGCGCAGTCTGCGACTTCTGAGTACTCGTCGGCTTTCCAGTACTATCCGCTTATGGGGCTTGCTTGGAAGTGGTGCGTCGGCATCCTCGTCGTTGCGTTGTGCGTGTCGGGATGCGACCGGCAGTCTCTGCCGCAGAAACCGGTCTTCCACCCGCAGCCGGTGTCATGGGGCGCTTGCGACGGGAACTTGTCGTTCGACGGGGAGCTTGGTTCAGCGTGGTCCGCGACGGAAAAAGGCAGAGAGGATTTCCATCGGCGGTTCACGATCGCATTCTCAGTGGTGCGAGTCCCGGTGGACTACGACCGCCCGGAGGGGGAGAAGATCGGCCTCACCCTCGTGCGCGTGCGTTCGCGGAAAGCGCATGACTCGCTCGGCCCGCTGCTGATCAGTCCCGGCGGCCCGGGAGACTCCGGGCTGTGGGAAGCCGGGTTTGCGGCGTGGGCAGCTCCGGAACAAGTCTCGGAGCGGTTCGACTACATCGGTTTCGACCAACGTGGCGTCGGATGCTCCGGGCAGGTCAGCTGTTGGGAGCGGGGCGCGCAACGGCGGATCGACCTGCCTGCCGATCTACGGGAGCCAGGCGCCGTTGGCGAGGCGGCGAAGGTGTGGCGGGCGGTCAACGAGAGGTGCGCGCGCCAGCTTGGCGCGCGGCTGGGCCATTACTCCACGTACGAGGCAGCGCAGGACATGGAGTCCATCCGGGTCGCTTTGGGCGCGGAGCGGATCACGTATCTCGGCTACTCCTACGGCGCGTTCCTCGGCGCGGTCTACGCGCATCTGCACCCCCGTTCGCTACGCGCGGCCGTGCTCGACTCCCCGATCGACAACACCCGCCCGATGACCGAGTTCTGGGAGGAGACGGCGCGTGCGCGGGACGAGGGTTTCTCGGAGTTCCTGGACTGGGCGGGACAGCGCAAAGAGCTCGGACTGCCTGTCGACGCCCGAACGCGATTGGCCGATCTGGCAGACCGGGGGGCGCGGCTCGGTCTGCGAGTCCCTGCTTTCTACGACAAGCTGAATCTCCGCTCGCATTGGCCGCAGCTCGTGAAAGACCTGCGCGATCTGCTCGGCCAAACGACAGACCCACAGCCCGCGCAGTGGTATGAGCCGGATGTCGTCGGGGAGTCTCGCCATGTCATCGGCTGCGACGACCAAGCGCCAGGATCCCGTCTGGACGAGGGGAAGGCTGCGGAGTTCGCCGAAGCATGGCCCGAACGCTACCCGCTGCTCGGGACGAACGTGCTGAACTGGAACCAACCGGCGCTGCTGGAGTGCGCCGGGTGGCCGGAGCCTGCCCACCCCGCGACTCCCGGCATGATGGACGCGACGGGATCGCCCCCGATCCTCGTGGTGTCGGGCTTGCACGACCCGAACACCGCGCACCGTCTGGCGGGCCCTTTCACCACTGCGCTGCGCACGGGATTCTTGCTCTCCACCGAGCACCCCGGCCACGCGCAATACCTCAACCAGGAGAAGGCCGACGGCTGCCTGAACACGGCGGTGGAGGACTACCTCGTTGCGGGAAAGCTCCCCGCCCCCGGCACGACCTGCCCCGCGGACGAATAAACGCCTGGCCAGGGGCCAGGCGTTTAGAAATCGATAGAATAACCGCAAATACTTGCGACCTTGACGGGACTCGAACCCGCGACCTCCGCCGTGACAGGGCGGCGCGCTAACCAACTGCGCCACAAGGCCTTATGTTCTCGCTAGCGAGATTGTCCATCTTATCAGATGGTTGTACCCCCTACGGGATTCGAACCCGCGTTGCCGCCGTGAAAGGGCGGAGTCCTAGGCCACTGAACGAAAGGGGCTTGCCGTTGGGAGCCGATCTATCGTAGGACATCTTCGCCGCAGACGCCAACTCAAATACTTGACCTGCGGCTATGGCAGGAGGCTAGTTGACCTCGGTGTCGATGGGATGCGTGGCGAGCACGCCCGCGCGGGCCCCGTGCCTGCGGATCACGGCGGCCCAGAGGTCGACGTCCGGGCTGGCGAAGACGTCCTGCGGCAGGCCTTGCGCGACATACCAGGACCCTCGCGAGATCTCGTTCGCGAGCTGGCCGCCCGCCCAGCCCGAGTAGCCCGCGAAGATCCGCACATGTTCGAGGGCCGAGGCGGTCAGTTGCGCGTCGGATTCCAGGTTGACCACGGCGATGCTCGGGGCGACCACGGAGAAGCCGCTGTTCTCGGCCTCGACGGCTCCCTCGCGCGGCAGCCCGAGGCAGAGCAGGCCGTCCTTGCGCACCGGCCCGCCGTTGAAGACGACCGGCGGGCCCGCGACGAAGTCCTCCCAGTCGGCCGCGGCGACCGACACCGGGACCTTGGTCGGGCGGTTCACCACCAGACCGAACGTCCCCCGGTCGTCGTGCTCGAGGATGTAGACCACCGTGCGCTGGAAGAGGTCTCCGCGCAGCTCGGTGGACGCGAGGAGCAACGATCCGGCGCGGACCGACTCGATCTGCGCCGACAGGGGAAGGGACACCCCTTTATCATGACACCACGGGGGAAGCCTTCAGCGCTTCGACCACCAGTCGAGCAACGCGCGTTCCGCGTCCTCGGGGTCGAGCGGGCCCTGTTCCAGGCGGAGCTCCTTCAAGAAGCTCCAGGCCTCGCCGACCTCGCGGCCCGGCCCGATGCCCAGAATCTCCATGATCGCGTTGCCGTCGAGGTCCGGGCGGACCTTCGCGAGGTCCTCGGCCTCGGAGATTTTCGCGATGCGCTGCTCGAACCGGTCGTACGCCGAGGCGAGCTGGCGCGAGCGGCGCTGGTTGCGGGTCGTGCAGTCCGCGCGCACGAGCAGGTTCAGCTTGGGCAGCAGCTCGCCCGCGTCCACCGCGTACCGGCGCACGGCGGAGTCCGTCCAGGCTTGGTCGCCGTATCCGTAGAACCGCATGTGCAGGTACACGAGCTTGCCGATGTCCTCGACCATGTGCTTGGAGAAGGTCAAAGCGCGCAGGCGTTTGCGGGCGAGCTTCGCGCCGACGACCTCGTGGTGGTGGAAGCTGACCGCTCCGCCCTTCTCGAAACGCCGGGTGGCGGGCTTGCCGATGTCGTGCAGGAGCGCAGCCCACCGCAGCACCGGGTCCGGGTCGCCTGGTTCGAGCGCCATCGCGTTGCCGAGCACCGCCAAGGAGTGGCGGTACACGTCTTTATGCTGGTGGGCGGTGTCGATCGCGAGCTGGAGCTGGGGGACTTCCGGCAAGACGTGTTCGGCGAGGCCGCTGTCCACCAGATGCTCCACCCCCTCGACGGCATGCTCCCCGAGAAGGAGCTTCTCCAGTTCCGCCCCGATGCGCTCGGGCGTGATCCGGGCGATCTCCCCGGCCATCTGCTCGACCGCGACGACGACGCGGGGCGCCCAGGTGAAGCCGAGCTGGGCCGCGAACCGCGCGGCGCGGAGCATCCGCAACGGGTCGTCGCCGAACGAGATCTCGGGGCTGTCCGGGGTGTCGATCCTCCCGGCGAGGACGTCGTCCAACCCGCCGAGGGGGTCGACGAACTCGCCGCAGCCCTGCGCCGTCAACGACACCGCCATCGCGTTCATCCGGAAGTCCCGCCGGGCCAGGTCGACGTCCAGGCTCGTGCCGAAGTCCACGACCGGGTTGCGCGAGCGCTGGTCGTAGGAGTCCGTGCGGAAGGTGGTGATCTCCAGCTTGTGGCCGTCCTTGAGGGCGCCGACCGTCCCGAAGGCGATCCCGGTGTCCCACATGTCCTCGGCCCAGCCGCGCAGCAGCTTCTGGGTCTGCTCCGGCCGCGCGTCCGTCGTGAAGTCGAGGTCGTCGCCAAGCCTGCCGAGCACAGCGTCCCGCACACTGCCGCCGACCAGGTACAACTGGTGCCCTGCCGCGACGAACCGGGCGGCGAGCGCACCGAAGAGCGCGTCCTGCACGCGCAGCGCGGTGTGCGCCTGGGCGAGCAGCCGCGCACGGCGCACGGCGCCTTGATCCAGGTCGTCTGAGCTCATTGTTGCCACCATTTGAGCATAAAGGCGGGCGTATCGGCTGTAGAAAGCGGTGTTGGCGGCTACCATCGTCCACTATGACAAGCACCGACAGCGCCGGGTCGGAGGAGTCGCCGCACGGCGACCGGCCCGATGGACGCCCTCGACGGCGGCGCAAGCACAAGCCTCGAAGCCAACGCCCCCGCCGCCATGACAGGGAGACCTCGGCGGGCGGCCTGGTGGTCGCGGGCCTGGACGGGCCGCCGGAAGAATTCCGCGCGGCGCTCATCGGCAGGCTGGACAAGGCCGGACGGATGCGCTGGTCGATGCCAAAGGGGCATATCGAGCCCGGCGAGACCGCCGAGCAGGCCGCGGTGCGCGAGGTGAAAGAGGAGACAGGCATCGACGGCGCCGTCCTCGCCTCGCTCGGCAGCATCGACTATTGGCTGCACGGGCAGGGGAAACGGGTGTTGAAGACGGTGCACCACTACCTCATGCGCTTCCAGTCGGGCGAGCTCTCCGACGAGGACGTCGAGGTCACCGAGGTCGCTTGGGTGCCGCTCTCCGAACTGCCCACCCGCCTCTCGTACGCGGACGAGCGAAAACTCGCGGCGATCGCGAACAACTTGATCGAAGGGATGCGGGCGAGCAGCGACGGGAGTCCCTCCTCGTGACATTCCGGGGCCTTGTCCACGTCCTGACCGCGCTGCTGTGCCTGGTCTGGACGATCCTTCCGGCGGCAGCGGAGCCGCAGACCAGGGACAGGGCCCCGAGCTTCCTGCGCATATCCCTCGACCCGGCCAGCCTCAGCATGGTGACCACCAGCGCGGACAACGCCGTGGCCGTGTCCGGGGAGATCGAGAATTTCAGCGACAAGCCGGTCGCCGACGTCGAGGCGCGCCTGCAACGCGCCCCGGCGGTCCTCGACTCGACGCAGCTCGGGACCAGCCTCGCCGAGCCGGAGGAGACCTACGACACGCAAGGGCCGTTCCAACCGGTCGCGGAGCGGATCCCCGCGCACGGCAAAGCCCGGTTCCGGCTGTCCCTCCCGCTGCGCGGGCCGGGGGACTCGCTGCAGATCGCCAACCCGGGGATCTACCCGATGTTGGTGAATGTGAACGGGACGCCGGACTCGGGCGTGCGCGCGAGGCTCGACGACTTGCGGTTCCTGCTCCCGGTGCTCGGCCTGCCCGCTGCGAACGGCGCGCCCGCGCAGCCCGCGAAAATCGACCATCCGACGCGGTTGGGCATGGTGCTTCCGCTCGCCGACCACCCCCGATGGGCCCCCGGCTCGGTGGAGGGGGACGGGCTGGTGCGGCTGACCGACGACGAGCTGGCGGGCGAGCTCTTGCCCGACGGGCGGCTGGGGGTGCTGCTCTCGGGGCTGGACACGCTGAGCCATTCGGCCGAGTCGGCGGGCCGGACGCTCCGCCAGGCCGTGTGCGTCGCCGTCGACCCCGACCTGCTGCGCACGGTGAGCGCGATGACCGGCGACTATCTGGTGCCGGGTCCAGGCGGCGCGCTCGTGCTCGGCAAGGGCTCTGCGGCCGCGCGGGACTGGCTGGCCAAGCTGCGGTCCGTCCTCGCCGCGCAATGCGTCACGGCGCTGCCGTTCGCGCACGCGGACTTGGCGGCGCTCGCCCAGACCGACGACGCGCAGCTGCAGAAAGCCGCGTTCGACCAGGCGGCGGATTACGTGGACAGCGTCCTTTCCGTCGCGTCTGTCCGCGACCTGGTGGTCGCCGCGAACACGCGGATCAACAAACTGGCGGTCGACATGCTGATCGCGAAGGGGGTCCACACTGTTTTGACCCCGCGTTCCTCCGAGCACCCGCAGGAGCGCAAGGCCCTCGGCACCGACCTCGTCGCCGTGCATTTCGACAGCGCGATCAGCGCGCTGCTCGGCGAACTGGGCAACAAGCCAGGCCCTGGCCTGCCTCCGGAGGATCCGGTGGCGCAGCGCCAGAGCGCGGTCGCCGCCGTGCTGTGGCCCGCTTTGCAGTCGTCGAACCCGGGCCAACTGCCCACGACGGGCGGCTTGGAGATGCTCGTGCCCCCCGTGGTATGGAGCCCGAGCCAGGCCGACTTCGACGCCTTGGTGTTCGCGGCTTCGATCGCGTTGCAGGCGGGGATCGCGAAGCCGATCTCGTGGAGCCCCGCCCAGGGACCGCGCTCGTTCGGCACGACGACAGGGCTCGACTCGGGACAGCGGGCTGTCGTCGCCGAGCCGAAAACGTTGGTCAGGCCCATGCCGGGCAGCCTCGTCGACGACGCGAGCCAGGCGCTCGGGATGATCGGGGATCTCGTCAAAGGCGTGGTGAACCAGCCGGAAGACCCGATGACCGCCGAACGGTACGCGAAAGGGTGGGACGAGCAAGTGCTCCGAGCGCTCGCGGGCGGCCCGAGCGCGGCGGGCGCGCAGAACCGGATGGACGAGCTCCAGGCGGCGCTGGGCTCTGCGGCGAGATCGGTCCGACTGGTCGACCCCGGCAAGCCCTACACGCTGTTCACCGAGCAGGGCTCGCTGCCCGTCGTGGTCCGCAACGGGCTGCCGGTGGCGTTGCGCGTCCAATTCGTGGTCCGAGCCCCCTCGGGCGTCGAAGTGTCCGCCGCCGCCCCCGAAGCCGTGCCAGCGCATGGCAGCAGGGTGCTGTCGCTGCCCGTGCGGGTGCGGGCGCCCAAGCTCTCGCCGGTCGAGATCGAGCTGCAAACGGTCGGCGGGCTGCAACTGGGCAATCCGGTGACCGTCTCGGTCCAATCCGGCCAGTACACCAGGCTGCTCGCGGTCATCACCGCTCTGATTGGCGGATTGCTGCTCGCCCTTGTGGCGCTGCGGCTGTGGCGGCGGATCACCGGCAAAGGCAGGCCGGGGGAGCGGTTGAAGCCGGACGAGCACGACCGCAAGATGGCCGGGCTCGGGTTCAAGGAGCGCGCGCTGGTCGAGAGCAGGCACGCGGCATTGCCGCCCGACGATGACTGAGCACCCGACGAATCCGATCCAGAGACAGATGACGACACCGACAATGACGCAGACTCCGATGACAGAACCGACGAAGACAGAGCCGGGAGCGCCCGGTCCCGACGAGGCCGCCGCCCAGGACCGGCCCGCCAAGCCCTCCACGCGCCGGGCGGTCGCCACCGGCGGGCTCGTCGCGCTCGCGACCCTGCTCTCGCGGATCACGGGTTTCGCGAAAGCGGTGCTGGTGCTCGTGATCTTGACGCCCGCGGTCTCCAGCGCCTTCAACATCGCCAACCAGATCCCCAACATGGTCACCGAGCTCGTGCTCGGCGCGGTGGTCACCCAGGCGTTCGTCCCCGTGCTGGTGCGCGCCGCCGCGACCGACGAGGACGGGGGCGCGGCGTTCACCCAGCGCATGATCGGGCTGACCCTGGCCGTGCTCGTGGTGGCGACGGCGGCGAGCTTCGTGCTCGTGCCCGCGCTCTTGCCGAGGTTCCTCGACCACGGCGGGGGCAAGGTCCCCGGCCGCCTCGTCGCGCAGTTGCTGTTGCTGCTCCTGCCGCAGATCTTCTTCTACGGGCTGTTCTCGCTCGGCAGCGCGGTGCTGAACCAGCGGGACCGTTTCCAGCCCGGAGCCTGGGCCCCGGTCGTCAACAACCTCGTCGTGATCGCCGCCCTCGGGGTTTTCCTCTTCCTGCCGGAGTCCGGCGAGCCGAACGCGCTGACCGTGGCGCAGATCCTGGTCCTCGGCCTCGGGGCGACGGCGGGCGTGGTGGTGCAAGCGGCCATGTTGCTCCCGTCGCTGCGCCGGGCGGGGGTGCGGCTGCGCCCGAAGTGGGGGGTGGACGCCCGGCTCAAACAGTTCGGCGGCACGGTCGCGGCGATGGTCTGCTACGTCGTGATCAGCCAGATCGGCCTTCTGGTCGCGTACCAGGTGGCGGGCCGGGTCGACGAGGGCGGGCCGTCGATCTATCAGAACGCGTGGCTCTTGATCCAGCTGCCGTACGGGGTGTTCGGCGTGACGATCATCACCATGATGACCCCGCAGCTCTCCAGGGCCGCCGCGGCGGGCGACGACCAGCAGGTGGTCGCCGACCTCGCCCGCGCGAACCGGTTCACGATGGCGGCGCTCGTGCCGGTCGTCGCGCTCATGGCCGCCGCAGGACCGCTCATCGGGGTCAGCCTCTTCGGCTACGGCAAGTTCGACCAAGCGCACGCCCACACCCTCGGCTCGGTGCTCAGCTGGTCCGCGTTCGCGATCCTCCCGTACGCGGTGGTGCTGGTGCAGCTGCGGGTGTTCTACGCGCGGCAGCAGGTGTGGACCCCGACGTGGATCGTCGTCGGGATCACCGCCGTCAAAGTCGCGGGCTCGTATCTGGCCCCGGCGGTCAGCAGCGACCCGGCCCGAGTGCAGGAGCTGCTCGGCGTCGCGAACGGGCTCGGCTATCTTTTCGGCGCGGCGATCGGGTTCGTGCTGCTTCGGCGCTCGCTCGGCCCGCTCGGCCTCGCGCCTTTCTATCGGAGCCTCGTGGTCGCGGTCCTCGTCAGCGCGTGCGGCGCGGCGCTCTTCGCGCTCGCGGCCTTCTCCGGGCCTGCCGCCCGGTTCGCGGCGGCGCACGGCTCTTTGGGCAGTTTCGCCCTGCTCGCCGTCCTCGGGACGGCGGGGCTCGTCGTCATTTACGCGGCGCTTTTCGCGCTGCGCGCCCCCGAGATCCGAACCTTGGTCGAGGCCGTGCGGCGCCGAGCGGGCTGAGGGCGCAGAAGGGGCTTCTCAGCAGGCGAGGAGCCATATGCGCGGTTCGCTGCTGGCACAGCGTTTCTGCTAGTGTGCCTACAGAACTGTTGAGGCGTGTGCAGGCCTCAACAACCACGTACGCCACAAGGAGTCCTGTTGACCCAAGAGCAAGCCTTGTCACAAGAGCAAGCTCCGCCGACCCGGATCCCCGGAGCCATGGTGCTTTCCGGCCGTTACCGGTTGCTGGTCCGGTGCGGGTCGTTGGGCGCGCACACGTTCTGGCAGGCGATGGACTCCCATCTCAACCGGCATGTGGCGCTCACCTTCACGAGCAACGCGGCGCCCGAGGCGCTGCGGGCCGCGATGGTGCTCGCGAAGCTGTCTTCCCCGGGACTCGCCCGGATCTTCGACATCACCAACGACCAGGGCGATCTCGTGGTGATCACCGAGTGGGTCGCGGGCGCGCCGCTTCGGGAGGTGGCCCTCAGCCGTCCTTCCGCCCTCGGCTCGGCGAACGCGCTCACCGCGTTGGCGGACGCGGCGGCCGCCGCGCACGAGAACGGCGCCCTCCTCGGCGTCGACGACCCGATCCGGGTGCGCATCAGCAACGACGGCGAGGCGGTCCTCGCCTATCCTTCGGTCTCCGCGACCCAGACCAGGGCGGACGACGTGCGCGCGCTCGGCGGGACGCTGTACGCGCTGCTCACGGGGCAGTGGCCGGAGAACGCGGGCGGCGGGAGCGCCGAAGGCGGCCTGCCGCTGGCGAAACAGGGCCCCGACGGCGCGCTGTCCCCGGCCCGCGAGCTCAACCCGGCCGTCCCCGCCTCGGTTTCGGACGCGGCAGACGCCGCCCTTGGCTCCAAGGTGAGCGCGGAGCAGTTCCGCGACCTGCTTGAGCGGGCCTTGTCGGAGGAGGACGAGGCCGAGGAGGCCGGTCTTGCCTCGGACAGCGGACTGCAGCTCGACTTGGGGCTCCGGTCCTCCGCGCCCGCCGCCGCGAGCCCGGCGCCCGCGTTCGCCTCGGCCCGGAGCGCGGAGGCCAAGCCGGACGGCGAGCAGTCGCTCCGGGAGCGGCTGCTCGGGTCCCTCGGGTCCGAGGGCCGTTCGCGCAAGACGCTCATCATCGGGGGCGCTTTGGTCGCCGCCATTGTGCTTTTGCTGGGATACGGGGCGTACTCGCTGGTGGACAGCGTCAACGGGGGAGGGTCGAGCGGCCGCCCGCTCGTCCCCGGCCAGCCCAACGCAGCCGCAACGGGAGGCCCTGCGGCCCCGGTGAAGGCGTCCGACGCCCAGGTCGTGGACTTCAAGGGCGACCCGTCCGGCCTCGACGACCCGCGCGAGGCGAAGAACGCCGTCGACGGCAGCGACTCCACCTATTGGCAGACCGACCTGTACAACGACGGGCCCAAGATGGTGTTCAAGCCGGGGATCGGCCTGCTCGTCACGTTGGAGAAAGCGGTGAAGCTCCAGCAGGTGACGATCTCGTCCCCCTCGAACGGCACGGCGGTCGAGGTGTACGCGGCCAAATCGCCGAACACGAAAGCGGGCGACGTGAAGAAGCTCGACGACCTGGTGAAGATCGGGTCGGGGCAGGTCAACGGGCAGAGCACGACCATAACGTGCAACACGGCGCAGTTGCAGCCCTCGACCGTCGTCCTGGTTTGGCTGACTTCCCTCTCCCCGAGCGGCTCGCAGTACCGCAGCCGGATCAACGAGGTGGCCTTCAGCGGTTCCCAGGCGTAAGGCCGAAGAGGGCCGGGTCCGGGAGCGAGCGATGACGTCGAGCCAGTCCGCCGCGCAGGGCGTCGAAGGGCCGAGCGACAAGGAGCTCCTCCAAGCGCATGTCGCGGGGGACAAGCGGGCGTTCGCGAAGCTTTTCCAGCGGCACTACAACCGGATGTGGGCGGTGGCGCTGCGGACCTGCTTCAACGCGGAGGAGGCCGCCGAGGCCATCCAAGACGCCATGCTCTCCGCGCATCAGGCCGCGCCGTCGTTCCGAGGCGACGCGGCGGTGAGCACCTGGTTGCACCGGATCGTGGTGAACGCCTGCCTGGACCGGGCGCGGAGGCAGCGCAGCAGGCTGAGCGCGATCCCTCTTCCCGAGGAGGACGAGCTCGACCGGAGCGCCTTGCGGCAGCACCCGACGAGCGACACCGCGCTCTCGCTCGCGGTCAGGGACGCGTTGGCGACACTGCCCTACGAGCATCGCGTGGTGCTCGTCGCGGTGGACGTGGAAGGGTATTCTGTGGAAGAAGTCGCTCGGATGCTCGACATCCCGCAAGGCACTGTGAAAAGCAGATGCGCCAGGGCTCGGGCCAAACTTGCGAAGCAGCTCGGATTCCTTCGAAATGAAGGGAACCAATAAGACTCTCGAAACGTCTAATCCATTGAAGGCTTGGAGAGGCCATGGCCGCGACGAGACGGCAGCCGGTTCGGCGACACCGTCTGGAGTGGACCAAATGGCGCTCTGACCTCGGGTGTCAGGCAACGACGCAAGACACGGCCGGTCCGGAGACGGGCTGGTGTGGTTGATGGACCGCACGGTCCTTGAGGTAAGGAAGAGGTGAACTATGCCGACAAGCGATTTGCCAGGGGATGGCCCTGACGACCGCGTGTGGGAGGCTGGGCGCCCGTCGGGAAGCTTCGACGCCGAGCGACGGCAGGACGGCCCGTTCGTTCACTCTTCAAGCAGCGACTCCCCGCTCTCCCCGTTCTCGCTCGAGGCGCTGGCCTTGTTGCACGCGGACGCGTTGGAGGGGGCCGAGCGCGACCGGGTGCGCGCCGGAGCGGCGGCCGACCCTGCGGCGCAGGCGGTCTTGGCCGGGCTCGACAGGGTGTGCGAGCAGTTGCGCAAACTCGACCAGTCGTCCGCGCCGTCGGAGCCGATGCCGGAGTTCGTGGCGCGCCGGATGGACCGCGAGCTGGCGAAATTGAGCGGCGTGGCAGACGGGCACCGCCGCCGGTGGTCGACCGCCGCGAGCGTCGGGAGCGTCGCCGCCGCGGCAGCGGTGCTCTCGCTGGTCACCTATGTCGCGTGGCCGAGGCCGGGGCAGAACGAGCAGCGGCCCTCGTCGCAGGCCGAGCCCGCGCCCGCGACGCAGGGCTCGAGCGGCCCGACGGGCGAGATCCAGCCGACGGTCGTCGACAACCGCTTCAAAATCGAGCGGAAGGACTTCAGCGCGTTGATGGGCTCGCGCAGCTCCATCCGAGACCTCGGGCCGCTGTCCGACGACGTGGTCCGAGGCGGCTGCCTCGCGGCGAACGGGTTCCCGGCGAACCAGCAGATCGCGGCGGTTGGCCGGATCAGGCGGGGCGACCGGGAGGGCATCTTCATGATGATCCCGACGCCGTCCGCGCGCGGCGGGGCGCCGGAGATGACGGTCCTCGTCGTCGGAGCCGAATGCAGCGCAGGCGTGCCCGCGACCCTGTCGAAACAAATCCTCAGCCGTAACTGATCCCGCTGCCCAAATGGCGCCTCGCCGCGTTGTCGGCCGCTCATGCTCCCCCGCAAGCGGGAGGTGCCCCACCGCTCCTCGTGCGCCAGGCGCGCGTTCCTCGCTATTTACGCACACGTCGTCGCGGTGCGCCTTGCATCCCATCCCGATGGATCGGCGGGGATTTCGAGGCGGTCGCCTTGCGATGTGTCCATCTGGATCGACGGGGGCTTCGCCATGGTCGGCGCTCCACTAGACTGGACGGGAATAACCCCTGTCCGCGCTATGTTGGAGGCTGCATGCCAGAGACGCTCGAGAACCTCATCATCGTCGGGTCCGGCCCTGCCGGGTACACCGCCGCTGTCTACGCGGCTCGGGCGCAGCTGAATCCGCTGGTCTTCGAGGGGACGCAGTTCGGCGGGTCGTTGATGACCACGACCGAGGTCGAGAACTTCCCCGGCTTCCAGGAGGGCATCCAAGGGCCCGACCTCATGATGGAGATGCGCGCGCAGGCGGAGCGGTTCGGTGCCCGGCTGGAGACGAAGGATGTCGAGCGGGTCGAGCTCGACGGGGATCGCAAGCTCGTGCACGTGGACGGCGAGATCTATGCCGCCCGCGCGGTGATCCTCGCCATGGGCGCGGCGCCGCGCTACCTCGGCGCGCCGGGGGAGCAGGAGCTGCTCGGCCGGGGCGTGAGCTCGTGCGCGACGTGCGACGGATTCTTCTTCAAGGACCAGGACATCGCGGTCGTCGGCGGCGGCGACTCGGCGATGGAGGAGGCGACCTTCCTCACCCGCTTCGCGAAGTCGGTGACCGTCGTGCACCGGCGCGACGAGTTCCGCGCCTCTCGGATCATGCTGGAGCGCGCCAAAGCGAACCCGAAGATCAAGTTCGTGCTCGGCGCCGGGGTGGGCCGGGTGCTCGGCTCGAACTCCGTCGCCGGGGTCGAGCTGGTGGACGCCGCGACGGGCGAGACTTCCGAGCTGCCGGTGACCGGCCTCTTCGTCGCCATCGGGCACGACCCGAGGGCGGAGCTGGTCGTCGGCCAGGTCGAGCAGGACGAGGCGGGCTACGTCAAAGTCGAAGCGCCCTCCTCGAAGACGTCGCTCCCGGGCGTGTTCGCCGCCGGCGACCTCGTGGACCGGCATTACCGCCAAGCCATCACGGCGGCGGGCTCGGGCTGCGTCGCCGCCATCGACGCGGAGCGGTGGCTCGCAGAGCACGAACCTGCTTCCGAGCCCGCGCTCTCCGCGCAAGTTTGACCAAGACGACCAACCATCGACAAGAAAGGCGGCTGACCATGGCCGATTCCCAATCCGCAACGCTGACCGTCACCGACAGCACCTTCGCCGAAGACGTCCTGGCGAGCGAGCAGCCGGTGCTGGTGGACTTCTGGGCCACGTGGTGCGGGCCGTGCCGCATGGTCGCGCCGGTTCTTGAGGAGATCGCGAAAGAGCAGTCGGGCAAGCTCGTGGTGGCCAAGCTCGACGTGGACGCGAACCCCAAGACGAGCACGAAGTACGACATCAGCTCGATCCCGAACCTGATCCTGTTCAAGAACGGCGAGCCGGTCAAGCAGATCGTCGGGGCCAAGCCGAAGGCCGCCATACTTCGCGAGCTCGGCCTCTAGTTCCCAGGGCCCAGACGGCGGTCTGCGGCGTTACTCCTCGCCTCGTGTACCCCACACCGCCTCCGTACCCGTCGGCTCGGTGCGCCTTGCATCCCATCCGCCTGGACTCCTGGGACCCCGGTCCTGGGGGTTCGGGCAGATAGGCGCTCATTTGACCTTCGGGTGACTCGAATGAGATAGTTGCGCATCGATCACAGCCGAGGACCTTCTTCGTCGCGGTCCGGCGGATCAGCGGATTCGTTGAGCAATGCCGATGGGCCTATGCTTACAGTTGTGCAGTAGACGCTCGACCCGAAAGGCTCCTGACGAGTATGGTGTTCCTCCGCCGCGGCGACATCGGCCCCGAGGTGGTCGCTGTGCGCGCCGTCCTCGAGGAGCTGGGCTTCCTGCAGAGCAAGAACGGCTCTGCCAATGCGAGCCCCGCCTCCGCGAGCTCGGCGCAGACGGAGTTCGGCGCCGTCGCTTCGGGCAACGCGGCGCAGGAGGCCAAGGTCGAGGCGCTGTTCGACGCGGAGCTCGACCTCGCGGTCCGCGCGTTCCAGCAGCATCGCGGCATGTTGGTGGACGGGATCGTCGGGCCTGCGACCTCGCAGTGCCTTCGCGAGGCGTCCTTCCGGCTCGGCGCGCGGGTCACCAGCTACCAGCCCAGCGCCCCGATGGTCGGCGACGACGTGGCGGACCTGCAGGCCCGCCTGCACGATCTGGGCTTCTACATGGGCCTCGTGGACGGGTACTTCGGGCCGAAGACCCACAACGGGCTGATGAGCTACCAGCGCGAGTTCGGCCTCACGCCGGACGGGATCTGCGGGCCCGCGACGCTGCGTTCCTTGAACTTCCTCGGCTCGCGGGTGACCGGCGGTTCCGCGCACGAGCTGCATCAACGCGAAATGATGCGGATGTCCGGGCCGAGGCTGGAGGGCAAGCGCATCGTCATCGACCCCGGCTGCGGGGCTGACGGGCCAGGATTGGTGGTCATGGGCTCGCACGGCCCGATCAGCGAGGCGGACGTGCTGTGGGACCTGGCGACCCGGCTGGAGGGCCGTATGGTGGCGACGGGGATGGAGGCCGGTTTCTCGCGGTCCCACGCGCACAGCCCGAGCGACGAGGAGCGCGCGCAGACCGCGAACTCGTACGCGGCGGACATCGTGCTCGCCTTGCGGTGCGCCACGCATGAGAGCCCGGTCGCGAACGGCGTCGCGTGCTTCCACTTCGGCAACGCGCTCGGCTACGACTCGGCGGTCGGGCGCCAGCTCGCCGAACTGATCCAACGCGAGCTCGTCGCGCGGACGCCGCTGCGGGACTGCCGCACCCACGGACGGACCTGGCCGATCCTGCGCACCACCAAAATGCCGTGCGTGCAGATCAACATCGGCTACCTCAGCAACCCCGCCGACCGGGCTTTCCTCTCCGAGCCGAGCGGTCGGGACATCATCGCGGAGGGAATCTTGGTCGCCGTCAAGCGGCTCTACCTCCTTGGCCGGGGCGACTCCCCGACGGGGTCGCTCACCTTCGAGGACCTCCTCCTGCACGAGCAGCGGGCATAGCGGTCCCCCTCATCCGGCGAGCCGCAATCCGGCGAACCACCTCGACTCCAGCCACAGCGCGACGACCGCGACGAGCAGGGTCGCCGGGGTGGTGGCCAGGCCGAGCCGGGTGTAGCGGCCGAGCTGCGGGCGCACGCCCCGGTCGAGCAGCACCCCGCGCCACAGCAGTGTCGCGAGCGAGCCGACATAGGTGAGGTTCGGGCCGAGATTGACCCCGATGAGCACCGCGAAGACGACGGCGGGCGGCTGGCTGTGGACGGCGGGCAGCAAGATGAGGAGCGCGGGGAGGTTGTTCACCAGATTCGACAGCGCCGCGCCCACGAACGCGAAAGCCAGCAGGGCGGGCAGGCTCGAACCGGTCGGCAGGAGCCTCGTCACGATCGCGCCGAGGCCGTTGTCGACGACGGCGCGGACCACCACTGCGAGCGCGAGGACGAACACGAGGAATTGCGGCTGCGCCGAACGCAGCACGACGGCGACGGTGGTCTCGCCCCGGCGCAGCGCCCGTGCGCCGAGGACGACGACGCCCGCGAGCGAAGCCCAGGCGGGGCTCGCCCCGACCAGCCCTGCGACCGCGAACCCGGCCAATGTCGCGCCGAGGACCACGAGCGTGAACAGGGGGGCGGGTTTCTGCGGCTCGGGCGGCCCCGGGGGCTCGTGGGCCTCGTGGAGCTCCGACGAGAAGAACCAGCGGAACACGAGGAGCTCGACGAGGACGGCGAGGACGCATGGGACGGCCATGACGAGCGTGAACGTCGTGAACGAGAGCCCGAGCGCGGCGAACGCCAGCAGGTTGGTGAGATTCGCGACCGGCAGCAGCAGCGACGCGGTGTTGGACAGATGGGCGCAGGCGTAGAGGGACGGCTCGGCGCGGGTCCTCAGCTGCGTGGCCGCGGCGAACACCACGGGGGTCAACAGGACGACGGTCGCGTCGAGGCTGAGGACGGCTGTGGTCGCGGACGCGAGCAGGAACACCATGGCGAGCAGCGTGGAACCATTCGAGCTCTTTCGGGCCAGCAGCGAGCCTGCTGCGGCGAAGAGGCCTTCGACCTCGCAGAGCCAGGCCAGCGCCAGAACAGTGGCGAGGAAGAGCAGGACCGGCAGGATCTCGCGCGCCTGGTCCAGCGTGGCGTGGGCGGGGATCAGGCCCGCCGCCGCGCCGCCGAGCGCGACCGGTCCTGCGACGGCGAGCACGCGGTTGCGCACCGGCCACAGCGCGAAAGCCAGCATCGCGAGCAACAGCAGCAGGGCGCAGCACTCGCGCACGAGGGGGCTCAGCGGAGGGGGCCTAGCATCGAGTCCGCGCGCACGGACGACATATTACGGGCGGTGCGGTGGTTGCGTCTTGCCGCGGGCACTTCGGATCGCGAGAAAAACCAGTGCGACGGCAAGTGCGATGAACAAGGTCCCAAGGATCGTTACAACGATCGCTCCAGTTGTGTCGTGCTTGAGGAAGGCTCCGAATCCGCCCAGACAGCAGAATCCGCCGAGGAGAAGAGGGAACGCTGCGAGAATGGACCAGACCCAAGGCATGCGAGAGGCGCGATGTGCGGTTACCTCAGGAGCCCGCTTGGCTGGCTGCGGATAATGCCAGATCTCGTGAATGTGCGGAACCGCAGGAGACGGCCAGTATTCGATGGCGGGCGGCGGGGTGTGCTCTGCCGGCGTCACGGGCGCTGTCAGAGGCGAGGGGATGCTGGCAGCGGTCGATGTCTTCTGAGGCGGAGAAGACTGTTGGACAGACTTGGTAGGGGGTGGAGGATTTTCCGTTGCTAGCGTGGTTTCAAGGAACCAGCCTTGCAGTTCTAGAAGAGTGAGCACAGGGAGGCCGCGCTGGTGTGCCCGGTCGATTCGGGAGTCCGTGCTGGACGAGTCAGCCACGATATGCGTCACAGTGTCCGTCAGAATCTTGGCGATTTGTGCCCCGCGTTCTACGAGCATTTCTTGGAGCAGGACGGTTCTCTCGCCGACGGTGAGAAAAAGTACTCTGCGGTCTCCCCAGGGGCCTTGGCGAGTGTTGCCTTTCCGTCCTACCGGTAGGGGTTTCTCTTTGTCGTTGACGAGTTCTGGCGGCGAGGACCGGTTCGCGAGGTCATTGAAGTGATCTGGAAAGCCCAGAAGTTTTGCAGTGTGGACCAGTTGGTGGTGCTCAGACTCGTCGATGAAATTGTCCGCTTCCGCGATGGTACGCATTCCATCAAGTATGGAGATATGGACGGTTTGAACGTCGGCTCGTGACATACCGGATTGGCTAGCGAACTGGCCAAGCTGTTTCGCCTCGTCGCCTACAATCCGTCCATCGGCGAGGGCATCGGACAGAAGTTCGGAGTAACGCTGCGCCACATCGGGTAGCACTGTCCCGGGAGTGCTCATGGGGAGTCGGCGCATAAGCGAGGAAAGCCAGCCCTCGTTTCCTTTGCTAAGCCCGCTTACGCGGGGCTGAAGAGGGCGCAAAGCAGTTGGCCTGGTGGGTAGTGCGGCAATCCGGGGGGCTTTGGAAAGTGTCAGAGAATAAGGGTGGCTCAGGAAAGTGGCCAGCAGTTGAGCGCAAACGCGAGCGTCTTCTAGGGCGCTGTGGTCTGGTTTGTTCGGCAGGCGGAACGATTCGGCGACAGTAGGGAGCTTGTGGTTGGGTAACTGCGGGAAATACATGCGCGATAGCTCTAAAGTGCATAGTGAGTACTGTCCTTGGACGGACACTCCAAGCAGATCGAATTCATGGCGGAGAAAGCGTTCTTCGAAGTTGGCGTTGTGGGCGACGAGAACGCTACCGTCCATGAAAGCAAGCAAATCGCCGATGACTTCACGCATCACCGGGGCTCCCTGGATATGTTGTGGGAAGATCTTATGCACCCATGTTGCTCCGAGATCCACTCCATGCCCAGGGTGGACGAGGGTAGAAAATTCGCCGACAACATGTCCGTCTCCACGCAGGCGTACCGCGCCTACCTCAATGACGCGGCCTGGTGGCGAGAATGCTGTCGTTTCGATGTCAAGAACAGTGAATTCGGTTTCTCGAGGAGTGGAGCCGCTCTGCTTCACTAGGTCTAATCGAGTCCAAATGTGTCGCATACGATGAGCATAGAGCGTCGAGGATGTGATCTGTTCCACGAAACGGTAATTCGCTCTCGCGAAGCCCGCTCAGGCGGCGCCGGTGATCAGCGAGGTCAGCCGAGACGGCTCGCCGGGGGAAGCCCCGTAGCGCACTGGCCGGAGGCTGCGCTCCAGCGCCAGGTCGAGCGCTTCGAAGAACAGCCCCCGCACGCTGTCGGAGTCCAGGTGCTTCCCGGAGATCGCGAGCTGGGCGAGCTCGCCCCGGCGGTCGCTGCGCCACGCCCAGAAGGCGACCATGCGGCGCTGCCAGGACTCGTATCGGGGCCTTGGCGCGAAAAGCCGGGCGGGCCGGACGGTGTGGGTCGCGATGTCCAGCACCGAGTCGGCGCGGATGAGCTGGGAGAAGCCCAAGCCGGGCAGCACGGCCTGCGCCCCTGGGGAGGCGGCCCACTCGGGAGGGGCGAAGAGCCTGGTGCGGAGCCCGAGGTGGTCCATCATCCGGTCGGCGGCGGTGAGCCGCAGCCGGGCCTCGTACTCGGGCAGGGCCGCGAACTCGGCCTTGCGCCGTTTTGTGGCCGCCTGGTCGTAGCCGTGCAGCACGATCGCGTCGCCGTGGCTGCGGCGCTCGCGCAGCCAGTCCGCCGTTGCGAGGTCTTTGGCGAGCTTGTACTTCCCCGGCAGCTTCGGCGCGACGAGCAGCGACAGCGGGACTCCTTGCGCGTCGAGCCGCTCGGCGAGGGCGCGCACCTGGTCGAGCGTGGCGTCGCGGATGCCGGACAGCGAGACGACGAGCTCCGTCGAGCGGGGTGCGCTCCCCTCGTCGGGGGGAGACTTCTGCTCCTCAGCCATAGCTCTATTTTCCTGTGAGCAGGTGTCCCCTTCGCTGCCGCGACATAGCGTGCCGCCCATCTTGAGATGAACACGTGGCGAAGCCCGCTGGTTGGACGGGTGCGGGACAGAGACATCTCGGACCATGGATGTGCGTTAGGATGTGCGTCACTGCGCGGCGGCTCGGCGGCGCGGGTCGAGAAGGAGGGACTCCCATGAGGTTGACGGCGGGATGCGTGGCGTTGGCGGCTGGCGCGGCAGGGTTGGGCTTGGTCGGCGCGGCGCCCGCGTCCGCGGACGGAACGGTGCACGCGTACTGCATTTGGGATGTCGACCATTTCGGCCCGGACGGCCGGGCGCTGGGCTTCGAGACCTACACGAGCGACGGCGAAGGCGCCACGGAGGAGGAGGCCATCGCCGACGCGAAGGCCCATGCGGGGGCGCCCGCGTGGGACTGCCATATCGACAAGGCGGCTGCCCGCGCGCCCGCGCAGTCGGGCACGCGCCTGGTGGGCGGAGGCCGGGCAGGCACGGGCCAGCCGGAGGCGGAACAGTCGGAGACGGCCTCGTCGGACGAAGCCTCCTAGGCGCTGCTGCCGTCCACGGCTTCGGCTCCCCCTGGGCGAAACCGGCGGGAAGCCGCTGGCGCGGGCCCGGGCTTATGCGGTATTCTGTTTCCTCGCGCTCAGGCGCACCTGCTCCTTTAGCTCAGTCGGTAGAGCTACGGACTTTTAATCCGCAGGTCCTCGGTTCGAGCCCGAGAGGGAGCACAACGAGTGAGGGGCCCGCGCGGCTCGAAGCCGAGGGGAGGGCTGGCGCGGTCTCGGCTCGCGCCCGAGAGGGGCGGTGCCGAACGGCCCGCATTCCGGCAGGACGAAACACTGAAACATGTCTATGCTTGGCGAGCGTGCGGCAGTCGGCCTTCCTCGCCCGTGTTCTCTCGCCTGCGCACTTGATGTTCGCAGGCGTCCATCCGCTTGGCTATCTGCGCTGGCGAGCGCGCGGCTCGGAGCCGTTCGCCGTCTGGTTTCCCCAAATCGGCAGCGTGCTCTTCACCGGAGTCGAATCCGGGGCGCGCGAAGTGCTTCAGGCGCCGCCAGGCCTCTTGGAGAGCCCGCAGCCCGAACTCATCGCCCCCCTGATCGGCCAAGGCTCGCTCCTCATGCTGTCCGGGGAGCGGCACCGCAAGGAGCGCCGGGCTGTCATGCCCGCATTGCACGGCAGTCGGATGCGCGCCTACGAGCAGGGCGTCCGCGACGCGGTTGTGGCAGAGCTGGAAGGCCCGCACGGCTCGGCGGCCACGCTCAAGGCCAACGCCTTCTCCTTCGCGGTTACCACGCGCGTCATCGAGCAAGCTGTGTTCGGCGGGAGCGGGGGAGACGGCTTGGCCGACGCGATGCGGGAGCTGCTGTTGAGCTATACCGCGCCGCTCATGCTGAGCCCGGCCTTGCGGCGCGGGCTGTTCCCCCCTTGGCGGCGCTTCCTCGCCGCCAAGGCGGAGTTCGACCGCCTCCTTGAGGAACGGATCGAGCGCCGTCGCCAAGCCGAGGACGGCGGGGAGGGCTCGGACATCCTGGGCCTCCTGCTGCGCGCCACCTACGAGGACGGCTCCCCGTTGCGGCACGAGGATCTGTTGGACGAGCTGCGCACGATGGTCGTGGCCGGGCACGAGACCACGGCGGCGGCCTTGTCGTGGGCCTTGATCGAGCTCGCCCGCGACGAACGGGTCCGGACAAAGCTCTCTGCCGAGCTCTCCCAGCTCGGCCCTGCGGCGGAACCGGACGATTTCGCCCGCCTCCCGTATCTCAACGCTGTCTGCCAGGAGACGCTGCGCCTGCATCCGAGCGTGCCGCTCGTCTTGCGGCGGCTCAGCGCCCCTGCCCAGTTCTTCGGACAGGCGTTGCCCGAGGGCGCGCTGATCGGCGTGGCGCTGCCAGCGCTGCACGCCGACCCGGCTTCCTGGCCCCAGCCCGGTCGCTTCCAGCCCGAACGCTTCATCGGGGCGCACCCGAGCCATTTCGCCTTCGCCCCCTTCGGAGGCGGGAACCGCCGATGCCCAGGGGCCTCGTTCGCGAGTTACGAGCTTCTCGTCGCGCTCGGCGTCGTGCTCGCCCATGTGGACATCGGGCCGCCCCGCTTCCGCGGAGGACTGTGGGCTGTGACCAAAGGGATCGCGACGAGGCCGAACCGGGAGGCCCGCCTGAGGGTCTCCCGGCGCTCGCCCGCCCCGGAGCCGGACCGTTTCGCCGCCGTGCCGCGATAGACTCGCGGCATGGACTTCCGCGTGTTCGTCGAGCCCCAGCAGGGCGCCGACTATGACGACTTGCTCCGCGTGGCCAAGGCCGCCGAGGACTTCGGCTACAACGCGTTTTTCCGGTCCGACCACTATCTCGCGATGAATAAAGAGGGCCTGCCCGGCCCGACGGACGCGTGGATCACGCTGGCGGGCCTCGCCCGCGAGACCTCGCGGATCAGGCTGGGCACGCTGGTGACCTCGGCGACGTTCCGCCATCCCGGCGCGCTCGCGGTCACGGTCGCGCAAGTGGACCAGATGAGCGGCGGACGGGTGGAGTTCGGGCTCGGCGCGGGCTGGTACGCCGAGGAGCACGCCGCGTACGGCGTCCCGTTCCCGGAGACGAAGGAGCGGTTCGACCGTTTCGCCGAGCAGTTGGAGGCGATCACCGGGCTGTGGAAGACCCCGGTCGGGGAGCGGTTCGAGCACCGGGGCGAGCATTACACTTTTGTCGACTCGCCCGCCCTGCCCAAGCCCGCGCAGTCGCCGCACCCGCCGATCGTGATCGGCGGCACGGGGGCCAAGCGCACGCCCCAGCTGGCCGCGCGGCACGCGTGCGAGTTCAACGTGCCGTTCGCCTCGGCGGACCAGACGCGCGTCCAGATCGGCCGGGTTCGGGCCGCGTGCGAGGCGATCGGCCGGGACCCGGCCTCGATGGTGTTCTCCAACGCGTTCGTGATCTGTGTGGGCCGGGACGAGGCGGAGGTGGCCCGCCGCGCGGCCGCGATCGGCCGGGAGGTCGAGGAGCTGCGCGCGAACAGCCCGCTCGCGGGCGTCGTCGACGAGGTCGTCGACAAGCTCGGCAAAGTCGCAGAGCTCGGGAGCGACCGCTTTTACCTGCAGACTCTCGATTTGGCCGACCTCGACCACTTGGCGCTCGTCGCGGAGCGGGTCGTGCCGCAGCTGGGCTGACCTCGGCGGGCCGTTCGCCGCGCATGGAACAAATCACGTGGAATAAATCGGACAACACATATGTTGGATGATCCATCCTTATAGAAATGCCAACGACGAGAAGAGGCGGCATGCGCAAACCGACGCTTATCTCTGCAGTGATGTTCGCCCTGCTCCAAGCGGCGGGCGTGTGGGTCGCGGGGGCCGTCTCGGCGCACGCCTTCGCCGCCGACAACGCGGGCTCTGCGGGCACCGGCGGCGCCAACGATCCGGCGGACCATGGGAGCAACAGCAGCGTCTTGACGATCGACGGAGACCCCGTGCAGCGGGAGGATCTGCGGCCCCATGTCTCCCGAGAGGCGGAAGAGGCCGCCGACGGGCGGTGATCGTCGGGCGTGCGGTCACTCCTCCGCGAGGTAGAGCTCGTCCTCGTCGGGGTCGGCGGTCAGCCGGGGCAGCCGGACGCGCAGCGTCGTGCCTCTGCCAAGCTCGCTGGTGACCGAGGCCTGGCCGTCATGGGCGCGGACGATGGCGTCGACGATGGCGAGGCCCAGCCCGGAGCCGCCGCTCGAGCGCGCCCGCGAGGGGTCGACGCGGTAGAACCGCTCGAAGATGCGCTCCGCGTCCTCGGGGGACAGGCCGGGCCCGGTGTCGCGCACTTCGAGGAGCACGTCTTGCGCGTCCCCGCCGAGCCAGAGCGTGACGGTCGCGTCCTCGCTGGTGTGCAAAAGGGCGTTGCCCATGAGGTTCGAGAGCACTTGGCGCAGCGACGACTCGTCGCCGAGCACGACGGGGGGCCCGCCGGAGGGCTGGAACTGGAACTCGACGGCCCGCTCGGGCGCGATGGCCTTCGCGTCGTGCACCGCGTCGGTCATCAGCTGGAACATGTCCACCGGAACAGGCTCGACCTGGCGCTGCGCGTCGGCGTCGGTGCGGGCGAGGGAGAGCAGGTCCTCCACGAGTTTGCCCATCCGGATCGCCTCGCTCTCGATCCGGGACATAGCGATCGTGGTGGAGGCCCCGATGCCTTTGCGGTGCAGCTCCGCGAACCCCCTGATCGCGGTGAGCGGGGTGCGCAGCTCGTGGCTCGCGTCGGCGACGAACTGGCGCATCCTGCGCTCGGAGCTCTTGGCTTTCTCCTCGGAGGCTTGCGTCGTGGCGAACGCCTGCTGGATCTGCGCCAGCATGGAGTTCAGGGCTTTGGAGAGCCTGCCGACCTCGGTGCGCTCCCCGTAGTCGGGGACGCGGCGCTCCAAGTCGCCTGCGGCGATCTCATTGGCGGTGCGCTCGACCTCGACGAGCGGGCGCAGGCTCCAGCGCACGAGGAAGTATCCGGCGAGCCCGAGGACGAGCAGGACGCCGGTGCCGATGGCGAGCTGCAACGTCAGGAGCGAGGAGAGGTTGCCGTCGACGTCGCTGAGCTCGGTGGCCACGACGATGTCGCCGTGCAGGCTGGGGATCCACACCGCGCGCCAATGCACCTGCGGGTTCTCCCCGGAGGGCACCGTCTGCGGCGTGCGCAGCTCCCACAGGTCGTTCGGGATCTTCGGCGAGACGACCGCGCCGTCCGCGCCGCGGAAGCGTCCGAACACTCGGTCGCCCACGCGGATGTAGTACCGCGACGTCGACGCGCCCTCCAAGGTGATGGGCGCGACGGAGGGCTCGGGGGCGCCGTCCGTGGACTGCTGGCTGTTCGGGTGCGGCGGCTCCTGGGGCACGGCGGTGCGCAGCGTCGGCGGCGCGGCCTGGCTGGGGCTGGGGCCTGCGGGAGAGTCGGCAGAGGGGTCGGCGGAAGCGTCGGCGGGGGCGCTCGGATAGCCGAACGACGGGATGGGCTTCCCCGGCGGGATCGGCGGTTTCACCGGCCGCTCCGCGATCCGTTGGGCGACGCCGGTGATGTCCTGGTCGATGCGGTTCATCACCGAGCGTTGGAAGCTGACGGTGACGATCGCGTCGCTCACCAGCACCCCGGTCCCCACGAGGACCAGCATCAGCGAGACCAGGAGCAGCCACAACGGCACTCTGCGCTGCCCGCCGCCCAGACGGCGGCTCCTGCTTGCGGGGGGCTCGTCCGCCAGGTCGCCCAGAGAGTCGGCCGGAGCCTCGCTCACCGTGGCTCGCGCAGCACGTATCCGACGCCCCGGAGCGTCTGGAGCATCTTCTTCTCGCCGGTGTCGACCTTGCGCCGCAGGTACGACACGTAGGACTCGACCACGTTCATGTCGCCGCCGAAGTCGTAATGCCACACGTGCTCGAGGATCTGGCGCTTGGACAGCACGATCCTCGCGTTCACCATGAAATAGCGCAGCAGGGTGAACTCGGTGGGGGACAGGGAGACGAGCTTGCCCGACTTCCAGACCTCGTGGGTCTCCTCGTTGAGCTCGATGTCCTCGAACACGAGCGTGGGGGATTCCCGCGCGCCGTCGCTCTTGCCCGCCCGGCGCAGGATCACGCGCAGCCGGGCGACGACCTCTTCGAGGCTGAACGGCTTCGTGACGTAGTCGTCGCCGCCGATCGTCAGCCCGGTCAGCTTGTCCTCCAGCGAGTCCCTGGCGGTGAGGAAGAGGACGGGGCATTCCGTGCCCATCTCCCGCACGCGGCGGAGGAGGGTGTAGCCGTCCATGCCGGGCAGCATGACATCGAGGATCATCGCGTCTGGCGGCTCCTTGGTCACCACCGCCAACGCGTCGGTCGGGTTGTGCGCCTCTTTGACGTTGAAGCCTTGGGCCAAGAGGCATTCGCGGAGCAGGTAGGCGATGTTCGGCTCGTCGTCGACAATGAGGATGGACGAAGTCCGGGTCGCCGAGTTGGATGCCAACGTTGCAGTCATACTGCTTATTCTCTGCGACGAGCCAGGGAGTTGGGTGAAAGAAGTCTGTGAATCGGTTGTGAATGTCCGGGGAGCCGCTTGTGGCATGGCCGCCCCGAAATCAGCCCTCTAGCTGTAGGGGCAGACCCTGAGGAGCTCGTCGTGGGCTTGGGACAGGTTGTCCCAGGCGGCGTCCCAGCGCTCCCATGGGATGCCGACGTCGGGGAAGAGCGGCGCGATGCCGCCGCCGGTGTCGATCATCTCGTGCAGGATCACGACGTGCATGTCGTATTTCCGCAGCGGGTCGGCCCCTGCCGCGTAGCCGGGGACTTCGGCGAGCCCCCTGGTCACCGCGCCGTGCGCCACGTTGAGGTAGAAGGAGAGCTTGTCGACCTCGGGCTCGGCGGCGAAGTAGTCGTCAGTGCTCTCGACCTTCACCCGCCAGGTGAGGTACGCGGGCTCGATGGGGCCCCAGGTGTTCAGCACGCGGCGGCAGGCTTCCGCGATGCTGCCGATCCCGCTGCGCATGGAGGAGGGCCCGGTGCGCGAAGCCTCGGGCAGGCGGGAGTCGAAGGCGAACGGGCCGCTGGACTCGAAGGGCTCGTTGTCGTCGGTGGGGTTCCACGACGTCGGGTTCATGTGGGCCGGGCCTGTGGCGGTCCCGGGGGCCGCCTCGGCGACAGGCCGCGTCGTGACGAGCATGCTGGCCGCGACGAGGCCGCCCGCCAAGCCGAGGCCCGCGAGCCGTCGGCCCCTTCCGTGCGGGGCTCCGGCGGTCCGAGGGCGTGCGGCCTTTCCCATGTGACTCCAATCGCAATTTCGCTGGAGGACACATGCTATCACTATGCCGCGTGGGGCCAGGCTACCGCCGCAGGGCCTTGCGGGCCAGGTAGTTCCCCAGGCGGTGCTCATGGGCGGCTCCTCGTGGCTCGCTGCTGCGGGCGAGCCCAATTCCTACCGCCGCAGGGCCTTGCGGGCCAGGTAGTTCCCCAGGAATTGGGCCAGCTGCACGAAGAGGATGATCAGCAGCACGGACACGAGGGTGACGTCCCAGCGGAAGCGGTTGTAGCCGTACGTGATGGCGAAGTCGCCGACCCCGCCGCCGCCGACCACGCCCGCCATCGCGGACATGTCCACGATCCCGACCAGCACGAAGGTGTACCCGAGGATGAGCGGGCCGAGGGCCTCGGGGATCAGCAGGGTCGTGATGATCCGCAGCGGGCCCGCGCCGACGGCGCGGGCCGCCTCGATGACGCCGGGGTCGATGGTGACGAGGTTTTGCTCCACAATCCTGGCGATGGCGAAGGAGGCGGACACCACCATGACGAAGATGGCGGCCTGGATGCCGATGGTCTTGTGGATGGCGGCCAGGGTGACCGGGCCGAGCGCGGCGACGAGGAGCACGAAGGGGATCGGCCGGACGAGGTTGACGGCCACGTTGAGCACGACGTGGGCGAAGCGGTTCGCGACCAGCCCGCCGGGCCGGGAGCTGTAGAGGACGACGCCGAGGATCAGCCCGAGTGCGCCGCCGAAGACGACGGTGACGAGCACCATCCACAACGTGTCGCCGAAGGCTTCGCCGAGCTGGGGGCCGAGCCGGTGCCAGCTCGCGTCGGCTCCGAACCAGCCGATGAGGTGGTCGATCACGACGAGGCCTCCTTCACCACGGTGGCCTTTGTGACGGTTTTGAACCGGTCGACGAGCCCGGAAACCTTGTCCGCAGGCCCGTTTAATTCGAGACTGATATTTCCGAAAGTTTGTGATTGCAGGCTGGAGACCCCGCCGTGGACGAACTCGAACAGGACCCCGTCCTTGGCCGCCTCGGCGAGCAGCGGGCCGATGCGCACGTCGTCCCGGATGTCGACAGAGACGATCGTCCCCGGATGCCGCCCGGCGAGCCGGGCGAGGTCCTGGTCCGCCGGGGCGTGCCGGAGCACTGCGCCGACGAAATTGCGGCTGATCTCGCTCTGCGGGTTCGCGAAGATGTCGAAGACGGTCCCCGCCTCCACCACTTTGCCGTGCGCCAGCACGGCGACGCGGTCGGCGATGGCCCGCACGACGGACATCGAGTGGGTGATCGCCACGATGGTCACCCCGAGCTCCGTGTTGACCGAGCGCAACAGGCGCAGCACGTCCTCGGTCGTCTCCGGGTCCAGCGCGCTCGTCGCCTCGTCGGCGAGCAGGACCGAGGGGCCGCTGGCGAGGGCCCGCGCGATGCCGACGCGCTGTTTCTGGCCGCCGGAGAGCTGGTCGGGGTAGTGCTTGGCCTTGGCGGCGAGCCCGACGAAGTCCAGCAGTTCGGCGACGCGGGCCTTGCGTTTCGCGGCGGGCCACCCCGCGACTTTGAGCGGATAGGCGACGTTCCCCGCCACGGTCCGCGACCGGAACAGGTTGAACTGCTGGAAGACCATGCCGACGTCGGCGCGCACGGCGCGCAGCCCGCGCTCCGGCAATGACGAGACTTCGACCCCGTGCACCAGCACCCGCCCCGAGCTGGGCTTCTCAAGCCCGTTGATCATCCGCACCAGCGTGGACTTCCCCGCGCCGGAATAGCCGATCATGGCGAAGATTTCCCCGGCGGGGATGTCCAGGCTCACCTCGTCGACGGCGACGACCTCGCGGTTTCCGACCCGGAAGACCTTGCTGACGTTGTCGAAGACGATCCCGCTGCCCCGGGCCTCGGCGTGGGCGCTCTGGTCTTCGCTCACTGCCCGGCCCTGACCTTCGCCTCGATCTGCGCGAGGATCGCCTGCAGCTCGGCGGCGGGCTTGGTCACCGCCACCTGGGTTCCTTTGGACTCCGTGTTGTACGCGTCGTTGACCGGCTTGGAGTGGTAGATGTCCGCGAGCTTCTGGTAGATGGGGTTGTCCTTGTCCTCGGGCCGCGCGACGATGACGTTGATGTACTGCGCGGAGTTCGGGTCGTTCGGGTCGTCTTTGGCGAGCGCGGTCGTCGGGTCGATCCCCGAGTCGCTGAGGTAGTTGTTGTTGACCACGGCGCCGTCGACGGAGTCGAGCGAGCGTGCCGTCTGCGCCGGGTCGACGGGGACCACGCCGACTTTGGAGGCGGCCTTGTCCACATCGTTCGCGGTCGGGGTCAGATGGTCCCCGACGAGTTTGACGAGCCCGGCCGCGCGCAGGACGAACAGGGCGCGGCCCTGGTTGGATGGGTCGTTCGGCACCGCGATCTGACCGCCTCGGGGGATCTCGGCGAGCGTCTTGTGCTTATGCGAGTACAGGCCGAGCGGGACGATGAACGTGGCGGCCGCCGGGGTCAGGTGCGCGTTGTGCGCCACGTTGTACTCCGCGAGGAACCGCAGGTGCTGGAAGAGGTTCGCGTTGATCTGCCCTTGGGCGAGCGCGTCGTTGGGCTGCTGGTAGTTGGTGAAGTTGACCGTGGTGATGTCCAGGCCCTGCTTCTTCGCCTCGGCGACGAACGTGTTCCAGCTGTCTTTCCCGGCGTCCGTGGTCCCGAGCAGCACGACGTTCGCGCCGCCAGCCGAGCCCTTGGCGCTGAAGTTCAGCAGGGCGACCAGCGCCGAGAGCACTGCGACGATTGCGACGGCGGCGGTCCCGAGGAGCAGCAGCCCCTGGACCAGCGACCCCTGGAACAGGCGGGCCAGGACGCCGTGCCCGGCCTGCTTCCCCTTCGGGGTCGTCTCGCCCACCGGGTGCTCCTCACATGCTCGCCTTGTTCCCGGTTTGCGCGCCGGGCTGGCTCACCTTAGTCCGATCGCGCGGCCGCGTCGACCCGTGGCGCGCGCTCCTTCTGATCCGCGCGGATTCGATCCTCCAGCACAGCGAGGACGCCTTGCAACTCTTCGGGGGTTTTCTTCACATCGATCTGAGAGCCCTCGGACTGTCGGGCGAAGGTTTTCCGCCCCCGCCCCCGCCCCCGCCCCCGCCCCGCCCCGGCGGCGGCGCGCGGCGCCCGTCCTCGCGAAGCGGGCGGCCCTCTGTGCTTTGACTGGCCGCGCCCGCTGCAACAAGCAGATCGTCCCGCCAACGGCGCCCGGGGACGAAATCCCGGATCTTGCCTTCGCGCGCTGTTACTGTCCCGGCATGACTCTGCGCGATTTCGGGCCGAAGCCTCGGCTGCTCGACCTCTTCGCGGGTTGCGGCGGGCTGTCGCTCGGCTTCGAGGAGGCGGGTTTCGAGGTCGTGGCCGCCGTCGACAACTGGCCCGAGGCCCTCGCGGTGCACCGGCGGAATTTCCGGCATCCGGCGATCGAGCTCGACCTCGGCGACGTGGAGCTCGCCAAGGCAGTGCTGAGCGAGTGGACCAGCGGGGTGGACGGGATCGTCGGCGGCCCGCCGTGCCAGGACTTCTCGTCGGCGGGACGGCGCGTCGAGGCGGACCGGGCAGATCTCACCGAGAAGTTCGCGGAGCTGGTCGTCGCGTTCATGCCGAGGTTCTTCGTGATGGAGAACGTCGGGCGCGCGGCGAAGTCTGCCGCGTTGCGCCGGGCGGTGGGGATTTTCGAGTCGCGGGGGTACACGGTGGACCGCGTCGTCCTCGACGCGTCGCGCTGCGGGGTGCCGCAAACCAGGAAACGGCTGTTCACCATCGGCTTCCTCGACCAGGAGGGCACGGACCGGGCGATGCGGGCGCTGGCGGAGGGCCTCGCGGCGGAGCCGATGACGCTGCGCGACTATTTCGGGAGCGCGCTGGACTTCGAGCACTACTACCGCCATCCGCGCAGCTACGCGCGTCGGGCGGTGTTCTCGGTCGACGAGCCCTCGCCGACGGTGCGGGGCGTGAACCGGCCGGTGCCCTCGGGCTACCCCGGCCATCCGGGCGACACCGCGCCGGTGGCCGCCGAGCTGCGCCCGCTCACCACGGCGGAGCGGGCCATGGTGCAGACTTTCCCCGCCGATTTCTGGTTCGGGGCGACCAAGACGGCCGCCGAGCAGATGATCGGCAACGCGGTCCCGGTGCGGCTCGCCCAGTATGTCGCCGAGGCGGTGCGGGAGGGGCTGATGAGCAGGGAAAATCCCCGTACGAGCCGCCTAGCGAGCCGTTCGGCCTGAGAACCCTTTTTCGGCCACGGGACTCCAAGGAGGGCCCGTTACGCGACTCACGGCGGTGCGAGGTGGCAGTGCGCATGGTTTCTGGGGCCCTTAGGGGTACTATAGAGAGATAATGAGCGAGAAGAAGAACGCCGACAAGTCCTCGTACGGGGCGAGCTCCATCACCATTCTTGAGGGGCTCGAAGCCGTCCGCAAGCGTCCGGGCATGTACATCGGCTCCACCGGCGAGCGCGGTCTGCACCACCTTGTCCAGGAGGTCGTGGACAACTCGGTGGACGAGGCCATGGCCGGGTACGCGACCCGCGTCGACGTCACCCTGCTGGCCGACGGCGGGATCGAGGTCATCGACGACGGCCGGGGCATCCCGGTCGCGCCGCACGCCTCCGGCCCGCCGACGGTGGAGGTCGTCCTCACCGTGCTGCACGCGGGCGGCAAGTTCGACTCCGACTCGTACGCGGTCTCCGGCGGCCTGCACGGCGTCGGCATCTCCGTCGTCAACGCGCTCTCGTACAAGCTCGAAGTCGAGATCGACGTGGACGGGCACCACTGGACCCAGACGTACGACAACGCCAAGCCCGGGCCTCTGGTGAAGGGCAGCCCGGTCAAGCGCACCGGCACGACGGTCCGGTTCTGGGCGGACCCGAAGATCTTCGAGACCACCCGCTACGACTTCGACACGATCGCCCGGCGGCTGCAGGAGATGGCCTTCCTCAACAAGGGCCTGATCATCACCCTCACCGACCTGCGCGTCGGGGTGGTCGACGCGGCGGAGGACGGCGAGGACGTCGACACCGCCGAGCTGGCGCGCTCCGAGGAGGAGGCCCAGTCCAAAGAGCCTGCGGTCAAGCGCCGCGAGTACCACTACCCCGGCGGGCTGCACGACTACGTCGCGCACATCAACCGCACCAAGACCCCGATCCACACCTCGATCGTCAGCTTCGAGGGCAAGGGCGAGGGCCACGAGGTGGAGATCGCGATGCAGTGGAACTCGGGCTACACCGAGTCGGTCTACACCTTCGCGAACACGATCAACACGCATGAGGGCGGCACCCACGAAGAGGGGTTCCGGTCCTCGTTGACCTCGACGGTCAACAAATACGCCCGTGACAAGAAGCTCTTGAAAGAGAAGGACAAGAACCTCGAGGGCGGCGACGTGCGCGAGGGCCTCTCGGCGGTCATCTCGGTCAAGCTCGGCGAGCCGCAGTTCGAGGGCCAGACCAAGACCAAGCTCGGCAACACCGAGATCCGCTCGTTCGTGCAGAAGGTCTGCAACGAGGAGCTGACCCACTGGTTCGAGGCCAACCCGGCCGAGGCGAAGCTCATCGTCACCAAGGCCCAGCAGGCCTACCTCGCCCGCGAGGCGGCCCGCAGCGCCCGTGAGACGGTGCGCCGCAAGACCGCGACCGACATCGGCGGCCTGCCCGGCAAGCTCGCCGACTGCCGCTCGAAGGACCCCAGCAAGTCCGAGGTCTACATCGTGGAGGGCGACTCCGCGGGCGGCTCGGCCAAGAGCGGGCGCAACTCGGAGTTCCAGGCCATCCTGCCGATCCGGGGCAAGATCATCAACGTCGAGAAGGCGCGGATCGACCGGGTGCTCAAGAACACCGAGGTCCAGTCGATCATCACCGCCTTCGGCACGGGCATCCACGACGAGTTCGACCTCGCGAAGCTGCGCTACCACAAGATCGTGCTCATGGCCGACGCGGACGTGGACGGCCAGCACATCTCGACGCTGCTCCTGACGCTGCTCTTCCGGTTCATGCGCCCGCTCGTGGAGCACGGCCACGTCTACCTCGCCGCCCCGCCGCTCTACAAGCTCAAGTGGCAGCGCACGGAGCCGGAGTACGCCTACTCCGACCGCGAGCGCGACGCGCTGATCGAGGCAGGGCTCGCAGGCGGGAAGAAGATCAACAAAGACGACGGCGTGCAGCGCTACAAGGGTCTTGGCGAGATGAACGCCAAAGAGCTCTGGGAGACCACCATGGACCCGGACACCCGGACCTTGCGCCTGGTCACGATGGACGACGCGGCTGCCGCCGACGAGATTTTCTCGATCCTCATGGGCGAGGACGTGCCCGCGCGAAGAGGGTTCATCGCGCGCAACGCCAAAGACGTTCGCTTCCTCGACGTCTGATCTCGCCGACTTCCCCTAGGAGCTTTACCCGATGACCGAACCAACCGACACCCCGCCTGCGCGCGACCGCATCGAGCCGGTCGACCTGCAGCAGGAGATGCAACGCAGCTTCATCGACTACGCGATGAGCGTCATCGTGAGCCGCGCCCTGCCGGACGTGCGCGACGGCCTCAAGCCCGTGCACCGGCGCATCCTGCACGCCATGCAGGACCAGGGCTTCCGCCCCGACCGAGGCTATGTGAAGTCCGCACGCCCGGTCGCCGAGGCCATGGGCAACTACCACCCGCACGGCGACACCGCGATCTACGACGCGTTGGTCCGCATGGCCCAGCCCTGGTCGCTGCGCTACCCGCTCATCGACGGGCAGGGCAACTTCGGCTCACGCGGCAACGACGGCGCCGCCGCCATGCGGTACACCGAGGCGCGCCTCGCGCCCCTCGCCATGGAGATGGTCCGCGACATCGACGAGGAGACCGTCGACTTCGTCCCGAACTACGACGGCAAGACCGAGGAGCCCTCGGTCCTGCCCTCGCGCATCCCGAACCTGCTGCTCAACGGCTCCGGCGGCATCGCGGTCGGCATGGCCACCAACATCCCGCCGCACAACCTGCGCGAGGTCGCGGACGCGGTCTTCTGGGCGTTGGAGCACCACGACGCGGACGAGGCGACCACGCTCGACGCGCTCAAGGAGATCGTCAAGGGCCCGGACTTCCCGACCGCGGGCCTCATCGTCGGCACGGACGGCATCTCCGACATGTACACCACCGGGCGCGGCTCGATCCGCATGCGCGGCGTCGTGGAGATCGAGGAGGACTCGGGCGGGCGCACCATCCTGGTCATCACCGAGCTGCCGTACCAGGTCAACCCGGACAACATGATCCTGTCGATCGCCGAGCAGGTCCGCGACGGCAAGATCGCGGGCATCTCGCAGATCGACGACGAGTCCTCCGACCGCATCGGCATGCGGATCGTGGTCACGCTCAAGCGCGACGCCGTCGCCCGCGTGGTGCTCAACAACCTCTACAAGCACTCCCAGCTGCAGACGAACTTCGGCGCGAACATGCTCGCCATCGTCGACGGGGTGCCGCGCACGCTGCGCCTGGACCAGCTCATCCGGCTCTACATCGCGCACCAGATCGAAGTCATCGTCCGGCGCACCGAGTACCGCCTGCGCAAGGCGGAGGAGCGCGCCCACATCCTGCGCGGCCTGGTCAAGGCGCTCGACGCGCTCGACGAGGTCATCGCCCTGATCCGGGCCTCGCAGACCGTCGACGTCGCCCGCAGCGGCCTGATGGGGCTCCTCGACGTCGACGAGATCCAGGCCGACGCGATCCTCGCCATGCAGCTGCGCCGCCTCGCGGCGCTGGAGCGGCAGAAGATCGTCGACGAGCTCGCCGAGATCGAAGAGGCCATCGCCGACTACCGCGACATCCTCGCGAGGCCCGAGCGCCAGCGCGCCATCGTCCACGACGAGCTCAAAGAGATCGTGGACCGGCACGGCGACGACCGGCGGACCCGGATCATCGCCGCCGAGGGCGACGTGCGCGACGAGGACCTCATCGCGCAGGAGGACGTGGTCGTCACGATCACCGAGACCGGCTACGCCAAGCGCACCAAGACCGAGCTGTACCGCAGCCAGAAGCGCGGCGGCAAGGGCGTGCAGGGCGCGGTGCTCAAGCAGGACGACATCGTCTCGCACTTCTTCGTCTGCTCCACGCACGACTGGATCCTGTTCTTCACCACCAGGGGCCGGGTCTACCGGATCAAGGCGTACGAGCTGCCCGACATGAACCGCGCGGCTCGCGGCCAGCATGTGGCGAACCTCTTGGCGCTGCAGACCGAGGAGAAGATCGCCCAGGTCATCCACCTGCGCACCTACGAGGACGCGCCGTACCTCGTGCTGGCGACCAAGCGGGGCTTGACCAAGAAGTCGCGCCTGACGGAGTTCGACTCCAACCGCTCCGGCGGCATCGTCGCGGTCAACCTCAAGGACGACGACGAGCTCGTCGGCGCCGCGCTCTGCTCGGCGGACGACGACCTGCTGCTCGTCTCCGAGCACGGGCAGTCGATCCGGTTCCACGCGAACGACGAGCAGCTGCGCCCGATGGGCCGCGCGACCTCCGGCGTGCTCGGCATGCGGTTCAACGAGGACGACAAGCTGCTCGCGATGAACGTGGTCCGCGACGGGGCGTACCTCCTCGTCGCCACGTCGGGCGGGTACGCCAAGCGCACGGACCTCGGCGAGTACCCGGTCCAGGGCCGAGGCGGCAAGGGCGTGCTCACCGTCCAGTACGACCGCAGGCGCGGCGGGCTGGTCGGCGCGGTGATCGTGGACGACGACACCGAGCTGTACGCCATCACCCAGGGCGGCGGCGTGATCCGCACGGACGCGCGCCAAGTGCGCCGGGCCGGCCGCCAGACCAAGGGCGTGCGGCTCATGAACCTCGCAGAAGGGGACCGGCTCATCGCGGTCGCCCGCAACGACGAAGACTCCGCGGCTGCCGGAGAATAGATTGTTTGATAGGGTCAACATTCCATGAGCAACCCGAACCCGCCGGAGCCCGCGACCACGGCGCTCCCGAAGATCACCGCTCCGGCGCGCAAACCGACGGAACGGATTTCCCTGGCAGCGGATTCGGTGTCGGCGGTGACCGCCCGGCTCGCCGACGCGAGGCGGCCCAGCTCCGCGGCTGGCGCCCCGAAGCCCGTCGTGTCCCCTGCGGTCGCCGAGAAGCCGAAGGCTGCCGCGGTCCGGACGCAGCCGAGCGGTCCTTTGCGGGCCCAGGTGCAGGTGCGCTGGGTGGACCCGTGGACGGTTCTGAAGGTCACCGGCGCCGTCATGGTCGTGCTGTTCGTCGCATGGATGATCGGCGTCGCGGTCCTCTACGCGCTGCTTGAGGCGATCGGCGTGATGGGGAAGATCAACTCCGGCCTCGGCGACTTCTCCAGCGGCGCGGACCAAAGCGCCGACATCGTCAGCGCGGGCATGGTCTTCGGCTTCTCCGCGCTGATCGGCGTCGTCAACGTCGTGCTGGTCACCGCGTTGGCGACGGTTGCGGCGTTCATCTTCAACCTCTGCGTCGACCTCATCGGCGGCGTCGAGATCACCCTCGCCGACCCCGAGTAGGGCTGCGCTTCCGCTGGTCAGAAGTGAATTGTGGAAACACGGGCGGATACGGTAAAGTGTCACGGTCGCCAAGGCGGCATTCGGGCCTATAGCTCAGGTGGTTAGAGCGCTTCGCTGATAACGAAGAGGTCCCTGGTTCAAGTCCAGGTAGGCCCACGCATTTTCTGCTGATAAAATCAGCTGTCTCAAGGGGCGACGGCACTGTTGGGAGTGCCGACAAGCTCTGTGCAAGGCGGAGTTTGTCGGTTCGACTGCTAAGCTGGGCACGCTCAAGGGGCCATGGCGCAATTGGTAGCGCAGCGCTTTTGCAAGGCGAAGGTTGTCGGTTCGAGTCCGATTGGCTCCACAAAAACCCTGTCCGCCCAGCGCTCTCACACGGCACAGCGCTCTCGCACGGCACAGGGCCCCCACCGGTTCGAGTCCGACCAGCCCTGCAACCTCGTATGCGATGTGGGCCACACTCCTTGTCGATCTCCGGCTAATATGGCTGTTATGGAGTTGGCGCGGACGATTCGAGGCAGCGGCCCAACGCTTGTGCTGGTCCATGGGATCGTGCACCAGCAGCACGCGTGGGACGCCGTGGTGGACGAGCTCGCGCGCTCGTGCCGGGTCGTCACAGTGGATCTGCCGGGACACGGGCTCTCGCCGCAGCTCCCGGACGACACGGGCGACAACGTGTTCATGTGGCTCGCCGACGAGGTCGAGCGTTTCGTGCGTGAGGTCGCCCCCGAAGACGGCGCGGTCCACATCGCGGGCAACTCGCTGGGCGGCGGTCTGGCTTTGGAGATGGCGGCCAGGGGCGCCGTGCGTTCGGCGGTCGGGATCGCCCCCGCCGGTTTCTTCGTCGGCGAGTGGGATATCCGGCGCACGCTGGCGGCCTTCCGCGTGCTGCGGTTCGCGGCCCGCCGGTTGGAGCCGTTCGCGGACCGGCTCATGGGCAATGTCGTGATCCGGTCGATCGCGAACTTCGCGTTCTACGCCAAGCCCTGGCGGGTGCCGCCCGCTCAGGCTGCGGCGGATGTGCGCAGCATCGCGCGCAACGAGCTCTTGGACCGGGTCGCAGGCGAGATGGCCTTCACCCAGCCGGTGCGCGAGGACGTCCCGGTGCGCGTGCTGTGGTGCAGGCGCGATTTCATGCTGCCGTGGTACCAGGCGAAGCAGGTGCGGAGCGTCTTTCCCCATGCCGTCGTCACGATGGCCCCGGGGCTCGGCCACGTCCCCATGGCCGACGACCCGGCGCTCGTGGCGCGAACGCTTCTCGACCAGGTGGAGCTGGCGGGCGTCCGTCTGTGAAGCGTCGTCGCGGAGATGGAATCATCCCGCTGAAAACGGAATATGCGGGCGCCGCCGCCTGTTGCAGCAGTTATGCCTTTTGATATACCCGAATCGGTCCGAGCGGTGCTCGCCAAGTCCCCGTACTCCCATCTCGTGACTCTCAATGCGGACGGCAGCCCGCAAGTCTCGCTGGTCAATCCGATCCTGCGGGGGAACGAGATCCTGATCGCCCATCTTGCGGAGCACCAGAAGGTGCGGAATATCCGCAGGGACGGCCGGGTCTCCCTATCGATCGAGCCGGGCACGAGCCGGGACGGCTGGCGGGAGTACGTCGTCCTTCACGGCAAGGCTCGCATCACCGAGGGCGGCGCGGCCGATGTGGTGAACGAGGCGGTCAGGGCCGCCACTGGCGACTCGGGCGCGGTGTTCACCGACGCAGGCCCCGAGGCGGGCTTCGTCACTCATATCGAGGTGGAGAAGGTCGTCGGTGTTGGCCCCTGGGGCGGGAGCCATTGATCGGGGCGATCCGAATTCCGGAATAATTGTTCGGGCACGAAGGTTCCCTCATGCACGCGAACATCTCGCCGAGATTTGGATTTCAGAAGGAGCAGGCCATGGCAAAAGTTGTTGTGTTCGGCGCGACCGGCTACGCGGGCGGCCATATTGTGGACGAGCTCTTGGGCCGGGGGCATGAGGTCACGGGCGTCGCGCGCCTCGTCGACAAGATCCAACTCCGGGACCGGCTCGCGGCGGCGCAGGGCAGCGCCTTGGACGAGCGGTTCGTCGCCGAGACCGTCGCCGGGGCCGATGTGGTCGTGAGCGCGTTGCCGACTGCCGCGCCGGGCTCTGGGCCCGAGCTCGCCGAGTCGTTGGCGGTGCTGCTGAAGGCCGCGGAGCAGGGCGGGGCCCGGCTCGGCGTGGTCGGCGGCGCGGGCAGCCTCCGGGTGGCCCCGGGCGGCCCGACGCTGCTGGACGGGGACTTCCCGGAGGAGGTGCGGCCGATAGCGGAGGAGCACGGGCGAGCCCTCGACTTCCTCCAGGCGGCGCAGACGGGCGCCGATTGGTTCTACCTGAGCCCGGCCGCGAACTTCGGGTCGTGGACCCCGGGGGAGCGCACGGGAGCCTTCCGCCTCGGCGACGACGTGCTGTTGGTCGACGAGACGGGCGAGTCCAGGATCTCCGGGGCGGACTACGCGATCGCCTTCGTGGACGAGATCGAGCGGCCCGCGCACCACAAGGCGCGGTTCACGGTCGGGTACTAGCTCGGGCACGCGCCTGGCGCGGCGTCAGGCCACTGCTGGGGTGCGCCACTGCGCGTGGTGCACCGGGCAGCCCTTTTGGGCGCCGTCGCAGACGTCGCAGGGCTCGCCCTCGACCAGGCCGGTCGCTTGGCATTCCACGCAGTCCTCCAGCTGGCGTTCGCATTTCGCGCAGGTCGCGCCCGCCGGGGCGATCTGCGAGGGGATGGCTTCGGGCGGCGCGGCGCTGTTCGCGGGGGCGGGCTTGGCGGGCCGGGCGGCCCTGGCCTCGGCCAGGGCGCGGCGGGCCGATTCGAGCGTGATGTCGTCGGGGTTGACGCCCTCGCGCTCGAAGGCCTGCGCGGCGAACGGCATATAGCGGAACCGGAGCGGCAGATGCAGCCGTTGGCTGAGCGTCCGCATGACTCGCAAGAGTTTCAGGAAGCGGCGGTAGCGGCGCTGGTCCTTGGCCGTCCAGTACTCGGTCAGCCGCAGCCGCTCCAGCAGTTCCGGCTCCAGGTGGCCCATGCTGCTCAACCGCAGCCCGGCCGCGATGGCGGGCGCGGCAAGCCGCACGTACTTGCGCACCTTGGGCGGGGCCGCGCGGATCATATAGTCGGCGGTCTTCGCCGAGCCCGCCGTGTACTGGGCGATGCCCATGTCGATCAGCTGGTTCGCCTTCACGTCGGCGAAGTAGGCCTCGAAGTCCGCATATGTCTTGGGCTGGGCCCGGTCGTCCACCCCGTAGAGGGAGAACCAGAACTTGCTCTCCTCGAAGATCTGCTCCTTCTCCTCCCAGGAGAGGTCGATCACCCCGAGCTCGCCTGCCCGGTAGATCGCCTCGAAGAAGGTGACGTGCGCCCAGTAGAAGGTCTCGGCGTCGATGGCGTGGTAACGGCGGCCGTTGGGCATCTCCCCCTTGATGGACTTGTGGAAGTTGCGGACCTGGATCCCGTAGGTCGTGGCCTCCTCGGGGGTGGCGTAGACGACGCCGCTGATCGCCTTCAGGCTGTTGGCGGCGCGCTCGCGCAACGACCGGAAGTCGCCTTTGGCCACGAGCACGGAGTGGTCGGAGACGCCCTGCCCGAGTTGGGGCCACATGTTCTCCATGATGGGCAGGCGCTGCCCCACCGCGCCGAGGACGAACGGGTCGCCCATGTACTTCCACAGCAGGGAGTGCGGCGGCACCGTGTGCTGGGCGCGGTCTTTCGGGCGCAGGCTGTCGTCGTTCGGGCGGTCCGGGATCCGGGTCCCCGCGTGGTACTTGTTGTTCCCGACCTTCACGTCGGCGACGACCAGGTCCGAGTCGGCGAGGCCGGGGCAGGCGTGCTGCGCGTCGGGGTTCACGGAGATGTCGGTCATAACAGCCCTTCCATCGGTGTTGTCTACATCATAAGAAACAAAGCTATGAGTTTGTATCGTATATGACAGAGCCGCAAAATGCCAGACTAGCTCTGAACAGCTATAAAGGACGATTTCTCATCTTCTCTCATGACACGATGGCAATGATGTGGCTCATCGCTCGCGTCGCGAACCGCCCGGTTCGGGCCTGGCGCCGATACAGTATTTCTGTGGCAGAAGAAGCACGGGGCCCGAACTGGGCGGTTCGGCGTGCCGCCGCCCTGCGCGCGGGGTTCGTGGCGGGGCTGGGGCGGTTGCAGTCCACCGCGCTGCCGATCTTGCAGTGCTCCGTCGGCGCGGGGCTCGCGTGGTTCGTCGCGAAGAACCTGGTCGGGCACGTGAGCCCGTTCTTCGCCCCGATCGCGGCGGTGATCTCGCTCGGAGTCTCGCTCGGCAGCCGGTGGCGGCGCGCGGTGGAGCTGGTGTGCGGGGTGATGCTCGGCATCGCCATCGGCGACCTGTTGGTGCGGCTCATCGGGCACGGCTGGTGGCAGATCTCGTTCTTCGTCGCCGCAGCGATGGTCGCGGCCACGTTCATCGACAAGGGGCTGATCTTCCCGATGCAGGCGGCTTCGTCCTCGTTGCTGGTGGTCCTGTTCCCGGCTTCGGCCGCCGGGGCGAGCATCGCAGGCCCCTCGCGGCTGGTGGACGCCTTCATCGGCGGGGTGATCGGGATCCTCATCTCCGCCCTCTTGCCCGCGCACCCCTTCTTCCGGGCGCATCAGGCGGCGGCCGCCGCCTTGGCCACGGGCGAGGAGGTGCTGCGCGGCGTGGCGGAGGGGCTCGCCGCGAGGGACGCGGCGCGCCTCGAGGAGGTCCTGGCCACCGCTCGGGCGAGCCAGCCGCAGATCGACGCGTTGCAGACGTACGTGCGGGCCGGGGACGAGATCGTCCGGATCTCGCCGTTGTTCTGGACGTACCGGGACCGGGTGCACGAGGTCGGCGTCTCGGCCGACCACGTCGACCGGATCATTCGCGACCTGCGCGTGCTCGCCAGGCGGGCGTGGATCCTGGTGAACAGCGGCGGGAAGATGGGGGCGGGGCTGGTCGGCGCCATCGGGGCGACGGCGGACGCGATGGCGAAGGTGCGGCTCCTGTGGCTGGTCAAGTGGCCCGACCAGGCGCTCAAGGACGAGGCGCTCGCCGCGCTCGAAGCCTGCGCCGCCAGGCTGGACCCGACCATGCTCTCCGGCGTGGCCTTGAGCGCGGAGGTGGTGTTCGCGCAGTTGGAGTCGACCATTTTCGACCTCTTCCAGGCGGCGGGGTTCGACTCGGAGACCGCGCTGCGGGCGTTGCGCGAGGCCTAATCGTTATTTTCGGGGTGGAAAATAGCAGGCATGAGCCCTTGACAGAGAAATTAAGTAAGCCTACCCTTACCTGTAGGTCGTGGACAGATGCGCTACGATGGCCGTTCATCGCACTGCTGGGCGCCCCCGGCGCCGAGGAATCTTGATACAGGCCGATGAGCTGCGTAGCATCGCCATTGGGAACGAGAACGAGCGCAAGCAACGCAAGAAAGCGGAGACTGAAGAGCATGAAGCAACGGGAACTGTCTGACAAGGAGCTCTTGCACGAGCTGTACGAGACGGCAGAGGAGAACGTGCACCGGCACTTGGCCATGACCAAGGACTGGAACCCGCACGACTACATCCCGTGGAGCGAGGGCAAGAACTTCAAGCTGCTCAGCGGCGAGGACTGGGAGGTCGGCCAGTCCAAGCTGGACGAGCCCGCGCGCGTCGCGATGCTGACCAACCTCGTCACCGAGGACAACCTCCCCGCGTACCACCGCGACATCGCGGACGCGTTCTCGCAGGACAGCGCCTGGGGCACGTGGGTCGGCCGGTGGACCGCCGAGGAGAACCGGCACTCCATCGCGATCCGCGACTACCTGCTCACCACCCGCGCCGTCGACCCGATCGAGCTGGAGCAGGCCCGCGTCGCGAGCACCGTCGCCGGGTTCAACCCGCCGATGGCCGCGCAGGACCTGTTGCACACTGTCTCGTACGTGACCTTCCAGGAGCTCGCTACCCGCGTCTCGCACCGCAACACCGGCAAGGCCTGCAAAGAGCCGATCGCGGACAAGCTGCTCCAGCGCATCTCCGCCGACGAGAACCTGCACATGATCTTCTACCGCAACCTGGTCGAGCAGGCGCTGCAGGTCGCCCCGAACCAGACGATGAAGGCCATCACGGACATCCTCACCATGTTCCAGATGCCGGGCGCGGGCATGAAGAACTTCCGCCGCAACGCCGTCATCATCGCCAAGAGCGGGATCTACGACCTCAAGCTGCACTTGGAGGACGTGGTGCTGCCGGTGCTGCGGCAGTGGCGGATCTTCGAGCGCGACGACTTCAGCGGCTACGGCGAGTGGGAGCGCGACCGCCTCGCGGAGTACATGCGGATGATGACCGACAAGCTCCAGCAGATCGACGAGAGCCGCGCGAAGCGCGCGGAGCGTCTTGCCGCGCGCGGCCGCGCCCCCGAGCCCGTCCTCACCTGAGCGGACTTCCCACGTCGGGAAGTTCCGTATCCTGGAACGATGACCGCTGTTCTGAACCCGCCCTCGGGCGCCCGTCCCGCGCAAGCGGGCGAAGCCCCCGGCGCGGCGCTGCGCATCGGGCCGTTCTCGCTCTCCTCGCCAGTGGTGCTCGCGCCGATGGCCGGGGTGACCAACCTCGCGTTCCGGACCGTGTGCCGGGAGCTCGAGGCCGAGCTGACCGGGCAGGCGCGAGGCCTCTACGTCAACGAGATGGTCATGGCGCGCTCGTTGACGAGCCGCAACCCCAAGGCGATGCGGATGATCGAGTTCGGCCCCGAGGAGCGGCCCCGCTCGATGCAGCTGTACACCGTCGACCCCGAGGCGGTCGGCGAGGCCGTCCGGATGATCGTCGCCGAAGACCTCGCCGACCATGTGGACTTGAACTTCGGCTGCCCGGTCCCGAAGGTCACCCGCAATGGCGGCGGCTCGGCCCTGCCGTACAAGCGGCGGCTGTTCGCGCGCATCGTCGAGGCGGCTGTGCAGGGCGCGGCGGGCGCGGTGCCGGTGACGGTGAAGTTCCGGATCGGCATCGACGACGAGCACCACACCTATCTGGACGCCGGGCGGATCGCCAGGGACAGCGGCGCCGTGGCGGTGGCGTTGCACGCGAGGACGGCCGCCCAGCTCTACTCGGGCACGGCGGACTGGTCGGCGATCGCGCGGCTGAAGGAGCATGTCACCGACATCCCCGTGCTCGGCAACGGGGATATCTTCGCGGCTGAGGACGCGGCGCGGATGATGGCGGAGACCGGCTGCGACGGCGTGGTCGTCGGGCGGGGCTGCCTTGGGCGGCCCTGGCTTTTCGCGGAGCTCGCGGCGGCGTTGTCGGGCGGGGCCATCCCCGCCCCGGCGCCCCCGAACCTCGGCGAAGTGGCCCGGATCGTCCTGCGGCACGCGCACTTGCTGGTGGAGCATGCGGGCAACCACGGGATCGCCGAGATGCGCAAGCATTTCGCCTGGTATCTGCGGGGCTTCTCGGTGGGGTCGCAGCTGCGCGGCAAGTTCTCCACAGTCAGCTCCCTCGCCGAAATCGAAGACCTGCTCGGCCAGCTACCGCCCGACGAGCCGTTCCCCGAGGAGGCGGAGGGCCCGAGGGGCCGAAAAGGGAACCCGCAGAAAAAGGTGGCGCTGCCGCAAGGATGGCTGGACGACCCGGAGGATTGCCCTGTCGAGCTTGTCGACATCGAGCATTCCGGCGGCTAGCCAGGGGCCGGTGGGACATTTGTCCACTACCGTGGTTTCGCGGGCTCCGGTATAATCTCGGTCGAGAACAGCCGTGGGGGGCAGCCCCGGTATTCCGGGCCGACTATGGGACAGAGCAGTCCTAGGGAAAGAACGCAGCAGTTGAGAATTCCTGACCTCTCCGACGAGACGACACGCCGTCGTCTCGCGACGAGGGCTGCGCGCGCCAATAGGATCGCCCTCCCCCAACGATTCGGCCCCGAGCTCGGCGGGGCCCCCGAGCGGACGCCTTTTTCCGTTCTGCGCCCGCTCAGCGGCAAAACACGACCGCCTGTGCCGAAGAAATCGGCGCGCGCGCGGTGGGAGGCGGGCTCCCGCCTCGTCGCCCGCGCCGCTGTGGTGCTCCTCGCGGTGTCGAGCCTCGCCGCCACGGGAGCTTTCTGGGGCGCGTTCCGGGGCATGTACCAATCGAAGGGCGTCATGGCCCTCTTCCCAGACGATCCGCACATCAAAGACCCAGACGCCCAAAAAGGCGACGAGAACTTCCTGCTCATCGGCGCGGACACCCGGCAGGGGGACAACGGCAACCTCGGGGCGGGGGACGCGGGCGACGTCGAGGGCTCGCGCTCGGACACCATCATCCTGGTGAACATCCCGGCGAGCCGCGCGCGGGTGGTCGCCGTCTCCTTCCCCCGCGATCTGCAGATCGACCGCCCGGAATGCGCGAAATGGGACTCGGTCACCGGCCAGTACCTGAAGGAGAAACAACCCGCCGAGACGCACGCGAAGATCAACAGCGCGTACATGTACGGCGGGCCGCAATGCTTGGTCCAGGTGGTCCAGAAGCTTTCGGGCCTGAAGATCAACCACTTCATCGGGGAGGACTTCGAGGGCTTCGCGGGGATGGTGGACGCGATCGGCGGCGTCGAGGTCTGCTCGACGAAGCCGCTCTACGACGACGAGCTCGGCACGGTCCTCGACAAGGCGGGCAAGCAGACGCTCGACGGCGAGCACGCGTTGCAGTACGTCCGGGCGCGGCAGATCGAGGCCGAGGGCACGGGGGACTACGGGCGGATCAAGCGCCAGCAGAAGTTCATCTCCTCGCTGCTGCGCAGCATGCTCAGCCAGAAGGTCGTCGCCGACCCGGCCAAGCTCCACGACCTGATCAAGGCGTTCACGTCGCGCGCGGTCCAGTCCGGGGTGGACGTGGACGCCCTGGTCACGCTCGCGAAGTCGATGCAGAACCTCCAGAGCAACAAGGTCACTTTCATCACGATCCCGACCACAGGCACTTCGGAGGACGGCAAGAACAACGAGGTGCCCAACGACGACGGCGTCCGGGCGATCTTCGACGCCGTCATCTACGACAAGCCGCTGCCGGGGGAGAACGGCCCGGCCTCGTCCTCCACATCGGTCGCAACGCCGTGGACGGTGGACGCCACGACCAAAAAGACCACGACCACGACGTCCAGCACGCCGGAGCCCGCTCCGCCGCCCGAGACGCAGCCCGCCGAGGGCGCGAAAGCGGTGAGCGTGAAAGAGTTCACCGTCCAGGTCGTCGCGCCGAGCTCGACGATTCTCTACAAAGTGACCCAGGCGCTCTCGAAACAGGGTTTCAAGATCGATATGACGTCGAGCGGGGTGGCCCATTCGGACACCGTCGCCACCGTCGCCCGGTTCTCCCCCGCGAGCCGCGACGCGGCCGCGACCGTGGCCTCGGCGATGCCGGGCACGATCATCGAGCTGGGGTCGACCCCGAACGCGGACGTCGAGCTGGTGATCGGGGCGAACGGCGACCTCCCCGCCGTCGTCGCGCCCGCGAAGCCAGGGGCGCCCGTCAACACCAGCGAGGTCAAGGCGGTCGACGGCGCGGTCCGGCTCCCGGAGAACCTGACCGTGACCAACGCGGGCGACACCACCTGTTAGTTGTTCCTGGGGTCCGCGCGGCGATCTCCTGCGTTGTCCCCCCAAGCGGGAGGCGCCCCACCGCTTCCCGCGCACATCCGCCGTTCCTCGCTCTTGCTTGTGCGCCACGCGGCCTGCCGCCGTGCGATCCATCCATCTGGATCGGCGGGGGCTGAGGGCTGCGGCCACCTCGGCGGGGGCTCTGCCCGGGAATTCATGGCGAGTTCACCAGGGCACAGGAGTTTGTCGGGTTTTCGGGGCGTATTGTGGAGTAATGCGGGCGGTTTTCCACGAGCAGCTGAGCGACCTGACAGGTCAGCTCGGTTTGACGTGCGGGTTGACCGGGGAGGCAATGCGCCAGGCCACACAGGCGCTGCTTTCCGCGGACCTCGTCCTCGCCGAGACTGCGATCAGCAAGGACGACGAGATCTCGGCCCTGTCGAAAGACAGCGAAGAGCGCGCGTTCTCCCTGCTCGCGGCGGGTCCGGCCGAGGAGGACCTGCGGGCGGTGGTCGGCCAGATGCAGGTCGTCGTCGATCTGCGCAGGATGGGCGCCCTGGCCAGGCATGTCGGGAACGTCGCGCGCCGCCGCCATCCGATGCACGCGGTGCCGGTGGAGGTCCACCGGCAGTTCGCGCAGATGGGCGAGATCGCCGTCGCGCTCTCGGCCGCCGCGCGCCAGGCGTTGATCACGCAGAACCCGGTCGCGGCAGCGAAGCTCCAGGCCGAGGACGACGCCATGGACGCGTTGCACCAGCAGCTCTTCTCGCTGCTCCTCGGCTCGGAATGGCAGCACGGCGTCGGGCCTGCGGTGGACGTGGCGCTGCTCGGCAGGTACTACGAGCGTTTCGCCGACCACGCGGTGCAGATCGGCAGGCGGGTGCGGTTCGCCGCGACCGGCGTCATCCTGTCGCAAACCGGCTAGCGCGGGCCAGACCGTCCGACGGTCTGCAATGATGGTCGCGATGAACAGTCCAACCCCGTCGAAGCCGAACTCGTCGCCCCCCTCCCCGAAAACCGTCCCGTCCGTCCGTGAGCACCACGGCGACGCGGTGGCCGACGAATTCGCCTGGCTGGGCGACGAGGAAGACCCGGACACGATCGCCTACCTCGAGGCGCAGAACGCGCACACCGAGGCGCTGACCGAGCATCTCGGGCCGCTGCGCCAGCAGATCTTCGACGAGATCAAGTCGCGGACGCTGGAGACGGACATGTCCGTCGCGAGCCGGGTCGGGGACTGGTGGTATTTCACCCGCACCGCCGAGGGCAAGCAGTACGGCTCGCAGTGCCGGGCCCCGATCGGCGGCCCGGACGACTGGACGCCGCCGCAGGTCGCGCCGGGGGAGGCGCTGGCGGGAGAGGAGACGCTGCTCGACGGGAACGAGCGCGCGGAAGGCCACGAGTTCTACTCCCTCGGCGCGTACGAGGTGAGCCACGACGGGCGGCTGCTCGCGTTCTCCGAGGATGTGAAGGGCGACGAGCGCTACGACCTGCGGGTGAAAGACCTGGAGACCGGCGAGCTGCTGCCCGACGAGCTCGCGGGCATAGCGCCCGGCGCGGTCTGGTCGCTGGACGGGCAGCACCTCTTCTACCAGCGGGTGGACGAGGCGTGGCGGCCCGACTCGGTCTGGCGCCACCGTTTGGGCGAGGATCCCGCGAGCGACGTGCGCGTCTACCACGAGCCGGACGAGCGGTACTGGGTCGGCGTCGGCTCCTCGCGCAGCGAGCGCTGGCTCTTCGTCGCCTCCTCCTCGAAGGCGACGAGCGAGGTCTGGGCGCTCGACTCCGCGGACCCGACGGGGGAGTTCCGCCTCGTCTCGGCCCGCCGCGAGGGCTTGGAGTACGAGGTGGAGCACGCCGTCGTGGACGGTGCGGACGTGTTCGTGATCCTGCACAACGACGAGGCGGAGAATTTCGCGCTCGCGCAGGCGCCCGCAGACGACCCCGCCCGATGGGGCAGGGAGCACTGGACGTCGGTGCTGGAGCACGATCCGGCGGTGCGCATCGAGGGCGTGGACGCGTTCGAGGGCTATCTGGCGCTGTCCTACCGGCGCGAGGGCCTGCCGAAGTTCGCCGTGTGGCGGCTGGACCCCGAGGACGGCGCCCCGCCGCTCGGCTCGTTCTCGGTCGGGAAGTTCGAAGAGGTCGAGTTCGAGGAGGAGCTCGTCGCGGCGGGCCTGGGGGGGAACCCGGAATGGGCCTCGCCGAGGCTGCGGTTCGGGCGCAGCTCGTTCACCACGCCCGCGCAGGTCTTCGACCTCGACGTGCCGACCGGCGAGCGGGTCCTGCTCAAGACGCAGCCGGTGCTCGGCGACTTCGACCCCGACCGCTACGAGGCCCGCCGGTTGTGGGCCACAGCGCAGGACGGCGCCAAGGTGCCGATCTCCGTGGTGCGCAAGAAGGGCGTCGAGAGGCCCGCGCCGACCCTGCTGTACGGGTACGGCGCGTACGAGTCGAGCATCGACCCCGGGTTCTCCGTCGCGAGGCTCTCGCTGCTGGACAGGGGCGTCGTCTTCGCCGTCGCGCATGTGCGCGGCGGCGGCGAGCTGGGCCGCCACTGGTACGAGCAGGGCAGGTTCACCGCGAAGCCGAACACGTTCACCGACTTCGTCGCGTGCGCGAAGGCGCTGGTCGACCATGGCGAGGCCGTTCCAGAGGGGCTGGTCGCCGAGGGCGGCAGCGCGGGCGGCTGGCTGGTGGGGGCGGTGGCGAACCTGGCGCCCGAGCTGTTCGCGGGCGTCATCGCCGTGGTGCCCTTCGTCGACCCGCTCAACACGATCCTCGACCCCAGCCTGCCGTTGACGGTGACCGAGTGGGAGGAATGGGGCAACCCGATCGAGGACAAAGCGGTCTACGACTACATGAAGGCCTACTCCCCGTACGAGAACGTCGAGGCCAAGGCGTACCCGAAGATCCTTGCGATCTGCTCGCTCAACGACACCAGGGTGCGCTTCGCCGAGCCCGCGAAATGGGTCGCGCGGTTGCAGCGGTCCACGACGTCGGGCGAGCCGGTGCTGCTCAAGACCGAGATGAACGCCGGGCACGGCGGGCGCTCGGGCCGGTACGAGCGGTGGAAGGAAGCGGCCTTCGAGGAGGCGTGGATTTTGGACGTGCTCCGGAGGCCTCTTCACGAAAGCGGCCCAACGCTTCCGACCCGAGGAGGCGTTGGTTCGTGAAGGGTCTCCCGGAAGACGGGCGTGAACCGCGTGGCCGAGCGGTTAGAGTGGGACGTATGAGCAACCAGGACGACTCCTGGCTCGTCATCCCGGTGTACAACGAAGGCTCCGTCATCCGGGACGTGGTGGACCAGGCGCTCGCGGTCTTCCCGAACATCGTCTGTGTGGACGACGGGAGCCGGGACGACACCGCCGAGCAGATCCTGCTGACCGGCGCGCACCTCGTCCGCCACCCGGTGAACCTCGGCCAGGGCGCGGCCATCCAGACCGGAGTGGAGTACGCCAGGGCCCGGCCCGGCGCGGAATACTTCGTGACGTTCGACGCGGACGGCCAGCACCGCACCGACGACGCGGCGCGGATGGTCCAGCGCCTCCGCGCCGAGCCGGTGGACCTCGTGATCGGCAGCCGCTTCTTGGCCGACGAGTCGAAGAAGCGGGTCCCGCTCGCCAAACGCCTCCTGCTCCCGGTGATCGCGGCGCTCAGCCCCGAGGGCCGCAGGCTCAAGCTCACCGACGCGCACAACGGCCTTCGGGCGTTCGGCCGCGTCGTCGCGGAGCAGCTCGACATCCTCCAGAACGGCATGGGCCACGCCTCGGAGTTCATCAAACTCGCCGTCGACCACCGGTGGCGGGTGGTCGAGGAGCCAGTCGTCATCCTCTACACGGACTACTCGAAAGCGAAAGGCCAATCCCTGCTCAACGGGGTGAACATCGTGATCGACAACGCGCTTCGGCCTGCGAGGGGGAGATGATGGGCGAGGTTGTCACGCAGTTGCCGATCAAACTCGTGCTGCTCGCCGCGGGCGGGGTGATCACCTTCTACCTCGCGAAGGCGCGCGGCACGGCACGGGCCTCCGCCACGGTGAAACTGCTGTTCCTCGGCTTCCTCGTGTTCGGCGCGTGGGCCGTGCTGCGGCCCGACGACGTGTCCGCCCTGGCCCGGCTGCTCGGCGTCGGCGCGGGGATGAACCTCCTGCTCTACGCGCTCGTGGTGGCGTTCGCCTTCACCACGGTGTCGACGTATCTGAGGTTCAAAGAGCTCGAGGGCCGCTATGTCTCGCTCGCGCGGGTGATCGCGTTGTCCGGGGCCCGCGCCCCGCAGGCACGCGGGTCAGAGCCAGGGCACTCGGCTGAAGCCGGTAAGATCAGCGGGTTGGCAGACCGGCGGCCAGGCTCCGGCCAAGAGAACGGCGGCGAGTGAACGGTGCTGATAAAAAATACGGTGCTGATAAAAGACATGGACGAACGAGAGAACCCCACCGCATGACCCAGACGCAGCCCGGAAAGGCTTCGACCCTCCTTCCCCTGGCGCTCATCGCTTTGGGCGCGGCGCTCCTCGCCATCGCGGTCCTCGTCCCGTGCTACGCCGAGGACGAATTGGTCAAGGCCTCCTTGTCCGACCGGATCACGTTGGTCTCCCCGGCGCAGAGCACCGGGCAAGACGCCCCCGGCATCGACCAGGAGTTCCCCGCGCAGGTGATCGACCGCTGCTCGTTCGCCGAGGCCGCGCCGAAAGCCGCCGTCCTGCAGGCGAAGGCGACGATCCGGACCTATGTGACCGTCGAAGAGCCGTCCTCGTCCGACGCCGTCACCTACCAAGCCGGGACCAGCGTCCTGGTCTCCGAGATCAAGGCGCAGGGCGACGGGCAGCCGAAGACGTTGACCCCTGCCGCGCTGCCGCGCCCGGCCGCCGGGGCGCAGCCCCCGAAGGACCCGTGGTCCGACGGGCAGTGCGAGAACGGCCTCCTGCTCGCCACGGTCGACCGGGTGACCGTCGGCAGGCACAACGGGCTGCCGACCGCGAAAGGCCTCTCCGAGGTGCAGGTGGAGCCGGAGCAGCAGGCCCGTCTGCTGCCGAACCGGTCCGGCCAGCAGTACCGCTTCCCGTTCGACACGAGCAGCAAGGGCAAGTACGACTACTTCGACCTGATCACGGGCATGTCGTTCCCGGTGACGTACGTGGAGAGCACCGAGATCTCGGACATCAAGACGCTGCACTTCCACGTCGACGTCCCGGAGACGGACCTCGCGCTGGTGAGCATGCCCCCCGGCGTCGACGAGAAGACGTGGACGGCTCCGCCGGGCACCGCGCTGACCAAGCCGCTCGACTGGTGGAACGTCCCGAACACCAGCGGCAAGCAAGACCAGACGATGCACCGGTTCTACAAGAACGGCGTCGACCTGTACATCGACCCGGAGAGCGGCGTCATCGTGCGCGAGCGCCAAGACCTGCGCGAGTACTTCGCCGAGCCGGTTTCGGTCCGCGACGCGGCGAGCGTGGACCTCAAGTCGTTCGGCCTGACGATTTTCTCGGGCGTGTTCGACTACGACCCGCAGACCGTCGAGGCGACGGCCAAGCAGGCCAAGTCCTACCGCGACGATATCGCGCTGTTCGGCCAGACCATCCCGATCGCCTCGGCGGTGCTTGGCCTCGTCCTCCTCGCCGGTGGCGGCGTGATCTACTACCGCCTCACTCGCTAGCCAGGCGCAGGCAGCGGTCCCCGGCGTTGTCGTCGCCTCGCGTGCCCCGCCCGGGCCTCGCTGTTCGTACGCCACGGCGATGGCTGGCTCGCCCGCTTCGCAAGGGCGAGCGCTCCCAGCCTCCGGCGGCTCCTTGGATCCCGTCTGCCTGTGTCCCGGCTTGTCGGGCCGGGCTGGCCGTCGCGCTCTGGTCGCTGGCGCTCGGCCTGCTCACGCTCGGCCCGCTCTTGGGCGGGGGGCACTGGCTCTGGGCCGACGCGGTGAGCGTTCCACGCTCGTATCTCGTCGACCAGGCCCTCGGCCTCGCCGACGCGGCGCCTCGGGCGACTCCGCAGGACGCGATGCTCGCGGTGTTGTCGGGCCTGGTGGACGGCGGGCTCGTGGTCAAGGCGATCACGCTCCTCGCGCTCGTCGCGGCGGGGACGGGGGCGGCGCGCCTCGTGCGCGAATTCTTGCCGACGGCGGGGTTGCTCGGCCAGCTCGTCGCGGCAACGTTCGCGATCGACAACCTTTGGACGGCCGAGCGGTTGCTGCAGGGCCAGTGGAGCCTGCTCGTCGGGTACGGGGCGCTCGGGCACGTCGCCGTCGTCGCGGCCCGGCTGCGGGCGAAGACGACTTTTTCCGGCTGGGCGGAGCTCGGTTTCTGGCTCGCGGCGGGCGGGTTGGTCCCAACGGGGGCGTTGTTCGTCGCGGCGCTCGCCGGTCTTGTGCTCGCGTTGCCCGGCGGGGACCGGCGGGTGGCGAGGCTGGTCCTCTTCGCGGGCTTGGCGGTGGCCGCCGCCGCCCCCTGGGCGGGCGCCGGGCTGTTCGGGCTTTCGCGCGACCAGCTCGGCGACGGCGGGGCCGCCGGAGCAGAAGCGTTCGCGGCAAGGCCCGACCGCGCGGGATGGCTGGCGCTCGGCGGGATCTGGAACGCGCAATCGGTCCCCGGCTCGCAGCGGGGCGCGTTCGGGCTGTTCGCCGACCTGGCGCTGGTGGCGCTCGTGGCCGCCGGAGCCTACGTGCTCAGGGACAGGCTGCGCCAGGACCGGGTGCTTGCGGGCCTCTTCTTGTCCGGGCTCGTCGTCGTGGCGCTCGTCGGCCTCTCGTCGACCGGCGCGGCGCAGGAGGCGCTCAAAGCGGCGATGGCGAGGGCTCCGTCGCTCGGCATGCTGCGCGACGGGCAGAAATGGGCGGCGTTGGCCTGGCCCATGTATGCGCTCGGCCTTGCCGCTGTGGCGGCTGGGGTCCAGGCGGCGCCTCGCGGCGTTGTCAGGGCTTGGGCGCTTGTCCCAGTGGTGTTGCTGCTTGTTCCGGACGCGTTGTGGGGCGGGGGCGGGCGGCTCGGCACGGTGAGGCACCCACAGGCCTGGTTCGCCGTTCGGGACGCGGTCGCGGCGGACTCCGCCCACGGCGCCCTGCTCACGGTGCCGGTGGGCATCACTCGGCAGTACTCCTGGGCGGGGCGTCGGACCAGTATCGACCCGGCCCCCCGGCTGCTGCCTGTGCCGGTGGCGCAGAGCGGCGACCTCGTGGTCGACAAGATCACGGTGCCAGGGGAGGGGGCGCTTGCCCGGCGCGGGGCGGCGGATCTGCGGGCGGGGGCGGCTCCGGAGCGCTTCGCCGAGGACTCGATCGGCTGGGTGCTCGTGGAGCGAGACCAGATCGGCCTGTTGCCAGCGCAGGCGCAGGCCGCGCTCGACCGCTTCGAGCCGGTCTTCTCGAACCCTGGCTTCGCGCTGTACCGGAACCCGGCTGTGCCGTGGCCTGGCCCCGCGGTCCACGGGGCCAGGAGGCAGGTCGTGGTCCTCGCCCATCTCGGGTGGGCGGCATTGCTCGTCCTCGGCGGGGCGGGGGCGCTGTGGCGACGGCGTTCTCGTGACTACTGAAAACGGCCACGGCAAGGTACGCTTTGACAGCCGCCCGCTGGGCGGCTGGACCAAGCCACCCCGATGCGCTCGGCGAGCGCGCTCGCGCGAAGCGGAACTAAACCAGGCACTCCCTCGTTCTCATAGGAGGAGGGCTGTCGTGGACGACGCGTCTATCGATCGAACGGCCTGAACAGATAGGAATAACACGATGAAGATCACTGCGATCGCCCTGCCCCTCGCATGTGCCGGCATGTTCGGCTTCGCCGCGTACGCACAGGCACAGACCCCCGCCGAGCTCGGCGGGACGCATTTCAGCAAGAGCATCATGCTGCAAGACGACGATGACGACGTGACGGTCGACGAGGACGCGACCGACGACGAGGCTCCCACCCGGCCCGGCGGCAAGACCCACTTCAGCCGCAATAGCTTGAACGAGGACGACGAGGACTCGGCGGACGACAGCCCGGCCGACCAGGCTCCCACCCGGCCCGGCGGCAAGACCCACTACAGCCGCAACGGCGTGGAGCTCGACAACAGCGGCCACCCGGTCACGGGCCAAGGCCCGAACAAGGGCACCGAGCCCCTGAACGACACCCTCGACGCCGCTGGCGGCCAGCACCACCGCTGATCGCGACGCGCTCGTGGCGAGGGCCCGCCGAATCTGATTCGGTGGGCCCTTCTCGTGTTGCTGCCGCGTGCGGCGGACTGTCAGGCTCCCCTGGCAGGATGGAGCGATGACCCAGACTGCGAGGACGGCCCCGTCGGTGGACGGCTGCGCCGAGGCGGCGTTGCGCGAAGAGGCCCAGGCGGCGCTGCGGGCGCTGGTGGGCAGGGAAGACGCCGCGCTGCGCGAGGACCAATGGGCCGCGATCAAGGCGCTGGTCGAGGACCGCAGGCGGGCGTTGGTGGTGCAGCGCACCGGATGGGGCAAATCGGCGGTGTATTTCGTCGCGACGATGCTCCTGCGGGCGAGGGGCGCCGGGCCGACCGTCATCGTCTCGCCCCTTCTCGCGCTGATGCGCAACCAGATCGAAGCCGCCTCGAGAGCCGGGATCTCCGCGCTCACGGTGAACTCCACGAATGTGGACGAGTGGGGGCTGATCCACGCCCAAGTGCGCGCAGGCGCGGCGGATGTGCTGCTCGTCTCGCCGGAACGCCTGAACAACCCCGGTTTCCGGGACGAGGTGCTCCCCGCGCTCGCGGCGGACGCGGGACTGGTGGTGATCGACGAGGCGCATTGCATCTCCGATTGGGGCCATGATTTCCGGCCCGACTACCGGCGCATCCGGACCCTGCTCTCGGATCTCCCCGAAGGGGTTCCGGTGCTCGCCACCACCGCGACGGCGAACGCTCGGGTCACCGCCGACGTGGCCGAGCAGCTCCAGGGGGAGGACCGTGCGGACGTGCTTGTGCTGCGGGGCGCGTTGGACCGGGAGTCGTTGCACCTCGGCGTGCTCGCATTGCCGGACCACTCGGCGCGGCTGGCCTGGCTCGCGTCGCGGCTGGGCGCGTTCCCCGGATCAGGCATCGTCTACTGCCTCACGGTCGCGGCGACGGAGCAGATCGCCGACCATTTGCGCGAGGCCGGGTACGCGGTGGCGGCCTATTCGGGCCAGACCGATCCTGGCGAGCGCGAGACTATCGAGCAAGACCTGTTGGCGAACCGGGTCAAAGCGGTCGTCGCCACCTCCGCGCTGGGCATGGGGTTCGACAAGCCGGACCTCGGTTTCGTGGTCCATTTCGGGGCCCCGCAATCGCCGGTCGCGTACTACCAGCAGGTCGGTCGCGCGGGCCGAGGGGTCGACAAAGCTTCGGTGGTGCTCTTGCCCGGCTCCGAGGACAAGGACGTGTGGCGGTATTTCGGCTCGCTCGGATTCCCCCCGGAGAACGACGTGCGGACCGTGCTCGACGCGCTCGCCGGGACCGAGAAGCCGCTGTCCATCGGACAATTGGAGACAGCGGTCGGGCTGCGCCGGGGCCGTCTTGAGACCATGCTCAAGGTGCTCGACGTGGACGGGGCGGTGCGCAAGGTCCAAGGCGGTTGGGCGGGCACCGGTGCGGCGTGGCACTACGACCGCGAACGGTACGCCAGGGTCGCCCAGACACGCGAGTCGGAGCAGCGGCTCATGCTCGACTACCAGAGCACCAAACGGTGCCGGATGCGATTTCTGCGCGAAGCGTTGGACGACGAGACTGTTGCGGACTGCGGGCGGTGCGACAACTGCGGCGGCTTGGAGATCGAACCCGCCCCCTCGGCGGCGGAGATCGAAGCCGCCCGCGACCACCTGCGCCGTCCGGGGGCTCCGGTGGAGCCGCGAAAACAATGGGCGACGGGCGTGCCGGGGCTCAAGGGGCGCATACCGCCCGCCGAGCAGGCTGCGCCTGGCCGCGCGGTCGCGCGGTTGGACGGCGTGGGCTGGGGCCCGCAGCTGCGCGAGCTGTTCTCGGCGGAGCATCCGGACGGGGAGCTGCCGGTGCCGTTGCGCTACCCGGTGGCCGAAGTGCTCAAGAGCTGGTTGTCCGGGGCCGCGTCGGATTCTGTCGGGCCGGATTCCGTGGTGTACATCGGCTCGACGGCCCGTCCGCAGCTGGTCGCGCATCTCGCGGCAGGCGTGGGCAAAGTGCTCGGGATTCCTGTGGCGGGGCGCCTCGTCCCGCGCTCGCCCGCGAGCTCGCACGAGGTGAACTCCTCGTTCCGGCTGCGCGCCGTGGCACAGCGCTTCGAGCTGGAGCTCACCGGCGAGCTGGGCCGTCGAGTGCTCTTGGTGGACGATTGGTCGGATTCCGGCTGGACGCTCGCGGTCGCCGCGAGCCTGCTGCGGCGGGCAGGCGCGGCCGAGGTCGCCCCGTTTGTGCTCGCCGTTGGAGCGGTTTGACCTGCGGCCTGGTCATGAACGTGGCTGACTGCGAACGGTGCTGATCCCGAGACGGTGTTGATCCCGAGAAGAGTCAGGGCCCGACCAGATATCTGGTCGGGCCCTGAC
>NZ_JBOFQF010000034.1:0-39445 GCF_051660745.1 Segniliparus sp.
TCGTAGCCGTACTCGTCGTAGTCCGGCTGGTACCAGCCGGCCCCGAGCCCAAGGATGTGCCGACCGCCGGAAATGTGGTCAATAGTCCGGGCGATATCTGCCAGCAGGTCGGGATTGCGATACCCGATCCCCGTCACCAAAAGGCCGAGCTCGGGCCGGGTCGTCTGCTCGGCCCACGCGGCCAACGCCGTGAGCGGCTCGAAGTTCGGCAGGTCGGGCTGCGGGTCGGCGAGCACCGGCCTGTCGTTCTCGAAGCCGACGACCTCCGGCGGGAAGAAGTGGTCGTAGCCGAGCAGGATGTCCGCGCCTGTCTCCTCGGCGGCTTTGACCTGGTCGCGGACGGCCCCGTAGTCGCTGAACCGGGTGGGCGGGATGAAAAGGCTGATGCGGACTGGGCGGCCCATGGGCTTCCTCGCTGTTCTCGTGGGAGCGGTTGTCGAACTCTGTCCAACCTAGCGCGCTTCCGTGGACAGGGGTTGAGCCCGGGGCGAAACCTCGGCGCGGGGAGCAAAGCTCAGGAGATTGGCTCAGCTCAGTCCGAACTCGAACTGGAACAGGACGAACAACTCGAACAGGAGGAGCTCGAACAGCTCGAGCTGGAAGAGTCCGAGCTGGAGCAGCTTGAGGAATCCGAGCTGGAACAGGACGAGCTGTCGTCCATGAGGCCGGACGACGAGCTGCTGCAATCCGAGCCGCCCGCCCCGCCGAGCAGAGACGACGAAGCGGCTCCGCCCGGCCGCGATTCCCTGGTGGTGAACTTCTTGATCATCCTCGCCGCGAGGGTGAAGCCCCCGAAGAAGACCCCGGCGACGAGGAGCTGGACGATCCAGCCGACCACCTTGTCATGACTCATCGTTCTTCCTCCGTTCCTGGCGCATCGCCAGCCGCCACATCTGCTCGCCGATCCCGACCAGCAGCTCTCGCCTTCCTCGGCGACGAATCCACGCGAACCGTCGCGCGCCGTCCAACACCGCCTGCTCGGCGAGCCAGTCCCGCGCCGAGGGCTCGCCCGCGAGCGAGGCGAGGAATCTCGCCACGTCGTCGTGCGCGCAGCCGGTCCTCGGCCCGGCGAGCGCGTGGCGCGCGAAGGCCTCCGGCCAGCCCGGCAGCTCCGCGAGCCTCGGGCAGGCCCGGAGCGCCTCGTCGCGGCGCTTGCCTGCCAACTGGCGCGCGGCGAGGCGCGTCGTCGCCTGGTCGAAGCCGTCGGGGACCTGGCCCGCGAGGAGCGCGCCGAGCACGTCGCGCTGCCGCGCGGCGAGCCGGGCGCGGGCCTCGTCGAGGTGCTGCGTCATGCGGGAACCGCCTGGCCGCTCGTCGCGCTGCGCCCCGCCGCTTCGCGGACCGCCGCGAGCTCGCGCCCGGTCTCGTCCGGGTCGAAGCACTGGTCGACCTCCAACAGCACGCCGAGGCCCGGCCGCAGCGCCACCGCCTCGGCGACCAACGCCAACACCGGCTCCAACACCGGCCCGCTGTGCGTGTCGAGGTAGCAGCCGCCCTGGATCCGGCCGCCCGCGACGTGCGCGTACGCGACCGCCGCCCACGGCAGCCTGCGCAGCTCTTCGAGCGGGTCGGTCCCCCGCGCCAGCGCGGAGCCGTAGAGGTTCGCGACGTCCACGAGGAGCGAGCAGCCAGTGGCCGCCACAAGCTCGGCGAGGAAGTCCGGCTCGTCGTACTCGTCCTCCGGCCAGCGCAGGTTCGCCGCGATGTTCTCCAGCGCCAGCGGCACGGGCAGCTGGTCCTGGGCCCGGCGCACATTGTCGGCCAGCACCGCGAGCGACTCCCTGGTGCGCGGCGGCGGCACGAGGTGGCCCGCCTCCAACATCCCCGCATGGGGCCCGGACCCGCCCGCCCGGACAAAGGCGACATGCTCGGAGACCAGCGGCGACCGCAGGGCTTCGGCGAGATCGGCGAGGCGGCGCAGTCGGGCCTGGTCCGGCGGCTCGGCCCCGGCGAGGCCGAGGCTCACCCCGTGCGGCACCACCGGCACGCGCCGGTCCGCCAACACGGCCACCGCCTCGGGCAGGCGGTCGGGGCGCAGGTTCTCGGCGACCACCTCGGCGAAGTCGGGCGAACAGCCCGGATCGACCTCGTCCCTCGACATGAAGAGGCCAGCCAGCTCCGCCCGCCAGCCCAGCCCGATCCCCGCGACGCCGCCCACTCGACCTCCTCCAGCTCCGCCGTGCGTTGCCCTTATCTTAGGAGTGCAGGACGACGCTCTCCTCGACGGGGACCCGGCTGGTGCGGAAGCTGTTCGCCGTCGCGCCGGGGTCCGGGCGGCCGAAAGAGATCCCGAAGAGCAGTTTGAACTCGTCCGAGACCCCGAGCGCCTCCCGCACGACGTCGGCGTAGAGGCCGAGCGCGGTCTGCGGGACCCCGGCGAAGCCCTGCGCGGCGAGCGAGAGCAGGAACGTCTGCGCGTACATGCCGATGTCCGCCCCAACGCGCACCCCGTCCCCGACGAGCGGGGTGAACAGGAACGCGACGTGCGGGGCCCCGAAGAACTCGTAGTTGCGCAGCATCAGCTCGCCCCGGCCCGCGAAATCGTCTTTGGCCACGCCCATCGTCTCGTAGTAGCGGCCGCCCTGCTCCCTCACCTTGCGCATCAAATCCTCGTTCCCGCCGTACTTGGGGTCGAAGGTGAAGTCCATGCTCACGCGGCCCTCGCCCGCCGCGCGCAGCAGCTCCCGGCTGAGCTCGTCGCGTTTGGCCCCGGAGACGATGTGCGCCCGCCACGGCTGGCTGTTGCTGTTCGACGGGGACAGCTGCGCGTCTTCGAGCACCGCGCGCAGCTCCGCGTCCGTCAACGGCTCGGCCAAGAAGGCCCGCGTGGAACGTCGGGCGCGCACGGCTGCTGCGAAGTCCAGGATGTCTGCCATAGGAGTTCCTCGCATTCGTTCGACGATGGCAAGAAGTGTATGGCGCGGCTCGACCCGGCTCCGTGGCAGACCGTCCTCTCGGGCGTGGGAATAGACTCTGGCGGATGAGCCAAGCAGCCCCCAAGCGCCCCTACGCGCCAAGGATGCCCGGCGAGCAGCGCCGCGAGCAGATCCTCGACACCGCGCTCGAGCTGATCAACGCCGGGGGGGTCGAGGCGGTCACCGTCGACGCGGTGGCGAAAGCCATCGATGTGACCCGCCCCGTGGTGTACAGCCAGTTCTCCGACGCGAACCACATTCTGCGCGACCTTTTGGAGCGAGAGGGCGAGCAGGCGCTCGCGCAGCTCCGCGGAGTGGTCCCCCCAGATCTGGCGGGCGCCGACCCGGCGGCGGCGCTCACCACGATGACGCGCGAGCTCCTCAAGGCCGTGCAGGAGCGCCCGAGCCGGTGGCGCTCCATCCTCCTGCCCGCCCACGGCGGCTCCCCGCCCGCCTTGCAGAAGTTCAAGAGACAAGCGGAGGCCCTGCTCCTCGACCGCCTCGTCGAGATCCTGCGCGCCTTGCTCGGGGACCGGGCCGACGGCATGGACGTGGAGCTGACCGCCCACGTCCTCTTCCGAGGATGGGAGGAGGCCGGACGGCTCGCGCTCGCCGACCCCGGCGCGTACCCGGTCGAGCGGCTGGCCGCTTTCGCGGGCTCGCTCTTCTCAGCCATATCCCAAGCGCCGAGCACGGCGCCGCAGCCTGTCGAGCCATGATTTCCCCCCGGCAGGCAGACGGCAGAGGTCTTCCGCCAAAACCCAGGCCCCGCCGCCGAGGCCTGCCAGTTCCGGGGCCGCAGCGGGCAGCCAGACCCGCCGCCCCTCGATCACCTCGGCGAGGAACCCGCAGCCGTCCCGCCACCCAAAGCGCAGCCTGTCTGCCTCCCGGTCGAAGAAGGCGACCCTGCCCCCCATCGACAGCACGGCCCTCGGCGCGTCCTCGGGCCTGAGCCACGGCCGCAGCCGTCTGCGGCGCTCGCCCCGCTCGTGCACCCGGACCCTCGCGCAGGGCTGCCTGCGCAGTGCCCGCTCGACGGAGCGCCCCGAGGCGTCCTCGGTGATCAGCCACAGCACCCGGGCGCCCTTGCGCTCCCTGGCCTTGGTGCGCCCGGCAGGTAGAGGTCGGCGTTCGTCGCGTGGTGCTCGGGGATCGCCTCCTGGCCGAGCGCCGCGCACATCCGGCGCAGCCGCTCCTGCATCCAGCGGTGCTGCGCGGACATCGGCCCGCCGCCCGCGCCGGGCCGGGTGAGCGTGTGCGCGCAGTCCGAGCCGGGCCGGTCCGCCAGCCATCTCGTGCCGTGCTGGTTCTGCCGTGCGACGGTGAACGGCGAGCCGCAGCCTGGCTCCGGGCAGACCAGCGCCCCGGACGGCAGCGCACGCATGACCGCCCAGTCCTGCTCGTCGTAGACCCACAACGTCCGAGAGCCCGGCGGATCGCCCCGCAGCCGCGCGAGCTGTTTCGAGGCCCCCTGCGCGCCGCATGGGCCAACGAGCCTCCGCCTCGTCCTCATGCCGACGACGGTACGCGACCGCACCGACACGCAATCTCACCGACAAAACCCGGCCCGGCAAAAATCCCAGACCGCGCAGCGCGGAAAATGCTAGGCTCCCGAAATGACCGCAACAAGCGCAGGAGAATCGAACACTGTCGAGCAGGAACGTCGCGAGAAACTGCGGGACGCGCAGCGCAAAGCCGCCGCGCTCTTCGACGCGATCGCCGACCACGGAATCATCCGCCCCGGCGCGACCGAGACGCAGGCCAGCGAGGCGATCAAGGCGCTCGCCGAAGAGCAGTTCGGGGTGCGCCAGCACTGGCACAAACGGATCGTGCGCGCGGGGGCGAACACGCTCTCCATCGCGAGCGAGAACCCTCCCGAACGCGTGCTGGAGGCCGACGACATCGTGTTCGTCGACCTCGGGCCGGTCTTCGAGGCGTGGGAGGCCGATTTCGGACGGACGTACGTGCTCGGCGACGACCCCGTCAAACACCGGATCGCGGCCGACCTCGGCGCGATCTTCGACGAAAGCCGGGCCTTCTTCCACGCGGCGCCGGAGATCACCGGGGCCGCGCTCTACGATTTCGTCGTGGACCGCTCCCGCGCCCGGGGCTGGGACTTCGCCGGGCAGATCGCCGGGCACCTCATCGGCGAGTTCCCCCACAAACGCCTCGCCAAGAGCGAGCTGCAATGGTACGCCGCGCCCGGATCCGACCTGCCGATGCGCCGCCCGGACCCCTCCGGCCGCGACGCGCACTGGATCTTGGAGGTGCACATCGCCGAGCCCGAGGGCCGTTTCGGGGGCTTCTACGAGGAGCTGCTGGATCTCTGACGGCAGAACGCCATCCCTGTCCTCGCCCCCTCGTGCGAGGACAGGGATGGCGTTCTCCTCGGTCGCAGGGCTTGGCGCCCGCGCCCTTCTGGTTACGCCCGGTCTCGGCCGTAATCGCCTGCGCCGTTGTGCCCCGGCGGATACGGAGAGCCGCCTTGGCCGTCCTCGTCCGTCGAAGGGTTGTACGGCGCGTAGTAGTCGCAGGACTGGCCGACTTCGAAGCGGTACTCGCCCACCGCGTCGGTGATCTGTTGGCGCTGCTCGTCGGCGAGCTCCGCATCGGGTTTGGCGAACCAGCCAAGGAACGTCGCGTTCTTCGCGAGGAACTCGGGCAGATACTTGTCCGCCGCCTCATTGCCCAGCGGTTTGCCGGTCTGGGCAAGGACTTTGCGCAATGCGAGCGCGTCGCCCTGCATGAGTTTGAGCAGGTCTTTCTGCTTGGGCGCGAGGATCTCGGGGGGATCTTGCCGGTTCAGCTCGCCGAACTGGCGGTCCAGCGTGGCGAGCCTGCGGTCGAGGGCGATCAGCCCCCGGCACGCTGCCTCCCCGTCCGGAGGGGCGGCCTGCGCCGCGACAGGCGCGCCGCCCAGCAGCACCAGCCCGACGAGCACGATCGCTCTCCTCATGATGTCTCCTCTGTCCGGTAGCGAGTTTCCTGGCTGGTCAGATCGATGAGACGCCAGGCGCGGCGGGCCGACGTGTCTTGGGGGGCGGAGCATACACGAGGCCCGCCGCAACGAAGCGGATCGCGATCTGAACATCAGGAAGCCCCTGGGATGCGGTGGTTGACGGGTAGCACGACCCAGCTCGGCGAGTTCGGGTCGAGGTCGAGCAACTGCGGGGCGAGCCGCATGTCGTCCATCATCGGCCACGGCGGCAGCGCCTTGGGGAAGTTGCCCGCGAAGACGTCCACCCGCAGGCGGTGTCCGGGCTGCAGGGTCGCGTCGACCGGGACGACCCCGACGTCGATCGGGACGGGCTCGCCCGGCTCCACCCGTCGCCAGTTCTGCGTGTCGAGGACCGGGTAGGGGTCCACGACGGTGCCGTCCGGGAGGCGGGTCGTCTTGGACTCGTCCAGGCCGCGCAGGGACACCACCAGCTGCCCGGTGGAGAGGACGGTGGACTGGCCGTATTCGTCCACGTCGTTGACGGTGACGTCCCAGTAGCCGTCCGACGCCTGTTGCACGGTGTTGAGGCGCACGGCCATCGGGCCGGAGATCACGGTCTGCTCCTCGACGGGGCGGCTGGTGAATGTGAAGCCGTTGAGCTCGGCGATCCGGGAGTCGATGTGGCAGGCGTCGACCCACGCGAGCATCCCGATCGTCTCTTGGTTCATGTCCCGCGAGCACATGTTGGTGAGGCCGAAGGAGATCCAGTGCCCGTTCTCGTCCTCGTCCGGCTGGTCGGCGAGCGAGCCGTCGAGCATGGAGAACGCGGTGGACATCGCCTGCTGCTCCGAGAGGTACAGCTTCTGGTAGTCCATGCCCTTGCGCGGCCACGTGTCGCTGTTGGTCCAGCCGTCGCCCTCGCTGAACACCGTCACGGGCGCGAACTTGTCGATCCCGTTGTCGATCCCCTTGAGCCAGTGGTCGAACCAGGCCCGCGCGAGCACGTCGAGCCGGGGCGGGTTCGGGTACTTCCCGAGCCCCGACCCGGTCGTGAAGTGGTACCAATCGCCCATGACGAGCTTCTTCTCGTCCGGCGGCAGATTCAGCTCGTTGAAGATCCGGGGCTCGGTGTTCGAGAACAGGTCGTGCCAGCCGCCGACCACCAATGTCGGCACGTCGACCTTCGACACGTCGGTGACCAGGTCCTTGCGCCACGGCGAGTCCCGGTCGACGAAGTCGACCAGATCGAGCGGCAACCGCTTCAGGTCGCCCTCCTCCAACACTTTTTCCCGCCAGGGCGAGCCCGTCTTCAGCATGCCGAGCAACGCCTCGCCCGAGCTCGCGCCCGTGTCGGCGCGGCGGCCGATCTCCTGGCGCACCTGCGAGTCCTCGTCCAGCGAGTCCGCGTAGTGGTCTGCGACCTTGTCGAACTCCGGGGTGTTCAGGCCCTGGCTGAGCAGGTCGAGCTTGACGAACAGCTCCTTGCGCCGGTCGTCGGCCCACTGCCAGTCGTAGGCGCCCCCGGCGCTCGCCGAGAGGTCGGGCAGGCTCTTGAGGAAGCTCACCAGGCTCAGCCACGGGGTGAGGAATCCGAATCCGACCCCGCCGCCCGGCGCGCCCGTGTCCGCCATGAGGTCGGAGCTCGGGACGATGGGGAAGAGCGCCTTGAGCCCCTTCGGGCGCAGCGCCGCCGCCTGGAGCTGGTTGATGCCCGAGTAGGAGATCCCGTTCATGCCGACCTTGCCGTCCGACCACGGCTGGTCCGCCGCCCACTCGACGACCTCCTTGTCGTCGAGCTGCTCGCGCCTGCCCAGCACCTGCCAGGTGCCCTGCGAGAAGCCGGTCCCCCGCTGGTCCACCACGACCTGCACGTAGCCGGACTGCACGAGCCTGCGCTGCACCCCGAACTCCTGCAGGAACCCGCTGTTGAGCATCTGCAGCACCTGTTCGAGGCCCTTGAGCCCCGGCGGCATGTACATGTTGCCGAAGTAGTTCCACAGGGCGTCGGAGTAGTACGGCACAGTCAGCGAGTCGAGGAGGGTCGAGACGAGCTTGGTGTAGGGGGTGATGTTCACCAGCACCGGCAGCGGGCCCTCCACCGGGGTCCCGTCGTCGTTGAGCGGGCGGTACACGTTCGCCTTGAGCACGGTTCCGTCGCTCATCGTGATCGGCACGTCCCAGTCGATCCCCACGTTCGTGTACGGCAAGTCGTCCATCGCCGTGTCGTACCACTGGTTCTCCATGTCCCCCAGCGTGAACTGGCCGGGGTGGGCCGGGTCGTTGAAGTCTGGAGCGGACGGCCCCTCCTCATCTGCCGCCGTCTCGTCCGAGCCGTCGCCGCCCGGCTGCGGGGCCCGCAGCCGCGCCTCCTGGTCCCGCTGCGTCTTGTCCGACAGGCCCGCCACGGCCATGTCGTCGCCGTCCGGCTCCGCCGCCGCCACGGTCGCGCCCTCCGAGACAAGGCCGCTGCCCTGGAACGAGGAGATCGTCGCGAAACCGGAGTCGTCCGCCGAGGACGGCGCGGCGGAGGCGAGCCACGCCCCGAAAGCCAAGCTCCCGCCCACAAACCCGGCGCCGAGCCAGCGGGCCCGGCCTCGCGAAGCCTTTCGGTCCATAGAGCCGCCTCCATCTCGAAGGATCGTGGTTGTGATGCTACCGTCTGGTAACAAAGCAATGTGCTGCCGCCAATGATAACAAATGAATAGCGATTCACTTCACAATACGGCCACAAAGTGCCTCCGGTCCGCCCCAGCGACGAAAAGGGCCTCCGGCGAGCGAGCTCGCCGGAGGCCCTTTTCGGGTCGGATGTGTCTTTAGGCGGCGGACCAACGCGGGTCGCGCCCGGTGAAGGCGATGAGCTTGACCAAGGCCGGGGCGTCCTCGGCGACCGGGACCTCGGCCGCGAACATGTTGCCATCGCGCAGCTCCGGGCGGATGATGCCCCGCGCCGCGCCGAGGGCGAACTCCGTCAACGCCTCCGTCGGCGCGATCTGGCCCCCGACCGCCGTCGCGAAGTCCCAGGCGTGGACGAGGAACTCCATGGTGAGGATGAAGGAGGGAACCACGGCGGGCACCTCGCCGAAGGGCAGAACGGCCGTGCCGTCCAGCCCGCGCGCCTGCCACGCCGCGAGCGCCGCCTGGCCGGCGGGGACCAGCTGGTCCTCCAGAGAGCCCTCGGCCGGGACGTCGATCTCGGCGCCCGCCGCGCCGCCGAGCAGCTTCACCGAGCCGGAGAGGTGCTCGGCGAGCTGGGCCACGGTGAACTTCGCGTTCGGGGTCGGCCTGTCGAGGTCGGCCTCGCCCACGCGGGTCAAGGCCGCCCGCAGCACGTCGAGGGCGTCGCCCGCCGCGCCGAGCGGGGAGAGTTGGAGGGAATCAGCGGACATCGAGAACGCTCCTAGGCTGTCTGTCAGAAGGCGGGCCGGTCGGCCCGCGGTCACCCTAGCCCCTGTTCCTGGGGGTGCCGCAACCGGTCGACCAGACCCGCCGCCGCACGGTCGAGCCCCCAGCCGAACAGCATCCCCAACGCGATGGAGAAGACCGCCAACACGGCCGACAGCAACGCCCGCGCGCCGCCCCCGCCGGTGGTGACGACCTCGCCGACGCTCACGAACGAGAGCGCTCCCGGCACCAAGAACCAGAACGCCGCGAGCATGAGCACCATCGCGGGCGGCACGCCTTTGAAACGCGCGATGATCTGCGCGAACGGCACGACAACCAGCGCGCCGAAGAAGCCCGCCAGCATCGGGTCGACATATCTGCCGCCGAGCTGCTGCCCAACGAGCGCCACCAGCATCGTGGCCGCGATCGGCGGCAACGCCCCTTTCGGCGCGGACTTGTACAGGGAGAACCCGAGCGCCGCGACGACCGTCCCGAGGTACGGGGCCCACTGGCCGAGCTGGGCGTTGGGGTGCGAAGGGGAGAGCGGGCCCGCGATCCGCGCCCCGACCACCACCCCGAACGCGAGCAGCAACAGCTGTGCCGCGCCGTACATGAGCCGGGCCGAGCCGGAGATCACTTGGATGCTGGTGAGCTCCACCGCCCCGATCGCGAGGGTCATCCCCGGCAGCACGCTGATCAGGGCCGGGGCGAGCACGCGGAGCAGCCCGTCCCCCGCCGCGCCTGCCAGATACCAGGTGGTCAGGACGGTCGCGATGATCGCCGCCAACGGAGGCAGGACCGTGCTCGCCGAGGGGAGCCATCTGCCGATCAAGAGCACGAGCCCGACGATGCCGCCGAGCAGCGCGTACGCGGGCAGCCCGGCCAGCGTCGGCTGGAGCGCGAGGCCGAAGCCGAGGGTGAGGATCATATGGCCGACCACGGTGAGGGCGGGCCCGAACCGAGGGGACCAGCTGCGCACCGCCCGCACCTGGGCGATGACCTGCGGGGGCGTGATCGCCCGCGCTTTGGCCAGCTGGACCAGCGTGTCGATACGCCCCGCCTGGTCCAGCTGCGCGGTGGCCCTAGAGGGCTCGTCGATCTGCGTCTTGGTGGCGAGCACGCTGTCGAGCTGGACGATCAAATAGGTCGGGAAGACGAGCACGCGCAGCTCGTGACCGGTGTACGCCTTGCTGATCGCCCGGAGGTCCGCCTCGACGAGGTTCGTCGGCTGCCCGGTCTCGACCATCGCAACGCCCAACAGGCGCAGCATCGTGAGGATCTCCTCGTCCGGGTACGACTCCGAGTCCACCAGCGGCACGGGCCGGTCCTTGCGGGCCGCGCGCCAGAGCTTTCCAGCCTGTCGGCGCAATCCGGCGAACGTCGTCACCGGACATTCATATCCCATCGCGCGCCCCGCCGCCGCACAGGATGGCAGACTGGACAGGAACCGAAGGAGGAGAGATGAGAGTCGCGGTGTACTGCGGGGCGAGCGCGGGGGCCGATCCGGCGTACGCGCGGGCGGCGGCCGACTTCGCGGTCGACCTGGTCCGGGCCGGCGCGGAGATCGTGTACGGCGGCGGGCACAAGGGCCTCATGGGCGTGGTCGCGGACGCGGCGCTCGCGGCGGGCGGGCGCGTCCACGGCGTCATCCCGTCCAGCCTGGTCGACAAAGAGCTCGCGCACCCGGGCCTCACGTCGCAACGCGTGGTCGACACCATGTACCGGCGCAAACAGCTCATGCTGGAGCTCGCGGACGCGGCGGTCGCCCTCCCCGGCGGCCTCGGCACGCTCGACGAGCTCTTCGACGTGTGGGGGTCCGCGCAGCTCGCGCTGCACCCCAAACCCGTCGGAGTGCTCAACGTGAACGGTTTCTGGACGAGCCTGCTCACCGCTGTCCGTGGCGTCTTGGAGTCCGGATTCATCGCCGAGCGCAGCTACGACCTGCTCATCGTCGCCGAAAGCGCGCAGGAATACCTGGAGAAAGCCAAGGCCTTCGCACATCCCGGCGGACGCTGGTAGCTAGCCCTCTTCGGCCAGCGCGGCGAGCTCGGGCCCCGAGAGCCGGTAGGTGGTCCACTCGTCCTGCGCCTTCGCGCCGATGGACTCGTAGAACCCGATCGCCGGGGCGTTCCAGTCGAGCACCTGCCACGAGAGCCGGGACCAGCCGTTGCGGACGCATTCTTGGGAGAGGGCGACGAGCAGCGCCTTGCCGAGGCCCGAGCCCCGGTGCTCGGGGCGGACATAGAGGTCTTCCAGGTAGATCCCGTGCACGCCGTCCCAGGTGGAGTAGTTGAGGAACCAGATCGCCATGCCTGCGACCTCGCCGTCCACTTCGCCACGGGGCTCGTCCGGCCGCGGCTCCTCCTTCGTCGTCACCACGACGTGCGCGTACAGCGCGACATGCTCGCCGAACAGCGCCGCGCGCAGCTGCTCCTCGGTGAGATGGCACAGCTCGGGGGCCTTCTCGTAGGCGGCGAGGTCGTGGACCATCGCGCGCATCGCGGGCACGTCCTCCAGCCTCGCCCTGCGGATCACCGCCGTGTCGTCCGTCATCCTGCTCCTTCCTCCACACCCTGCAGCAGGGCGCGCAGCGCCGCTCTCGGCACGTCGCCGGCCAGGCTTTCGCCGAGATCCGCGCCCCAGCCCTGCGTCGCGGCCAATATTTCCGCGACCCAGGCGCGGGCCTCGTTTTTCGTGAGCCCCTCCTTTGCCAGGATGCGCGCCTCGCGCAGGACGTTCTTCACCTTGCCGTGGGGCCTGCTCAACGCCAGTCCGCGCGCGTTCGGCTCCACGACGGCGGCCGCCTCCACGATCGCGCTCGCCGAGTCGGGGACAGATTTACGGAACCGCACGTTCCATTTCCCCGCGACATCCGCGACGAGCCGCGCCTGCGAGTCCGCCGTGCGCAGGTCGGGGTGGTTGTTGTCCACCAGGAACGACAGCTGCTCGCCGTCCTCCCACAGCAGCGCGCGGAACAGCGCCGACGAATCGGCGCCTCGCAAATCGACACCGCGCGAATCGACGGCCCCGCCGTCCGCGTTCGACTCGACGGACTGGCGGCCGTGGGTGTAGATCGCCCTCGGCGCCGCGCTCACGGCCCGCCCGACCCGCTTCGCCGCGCTCGGCGCGAAGCGCAGCACATACCAGTCGCTGGCGCCGCCGATGGCCTGCGCGCCGTGGTAGCGGTTGAAATCCGGGATCAGCTCCTCGACGAGGCAGTCAAGGCCGAGGACCGCTTTCTGCACGGCGAGCCCGAGCGCGGGCTGGTCCTCCCCGTACCCATACGCCAAGAGCCCTCGGCCATGCGCGAGGTCCCGCAGGCCCTGCGCGCCCCTCGCGCAGAACAACGCCACGCCCTCGGGCGTGTACGGCGGGTCGGCGACGAACACGTCCGCCCAGCCTTCGAGGTCGACGGGGAACCGCTGCCGCAGGTCGGCGTGGCGCACCCGGAAGCTCGCAGCCAGCCCGTCGGCGCTTGGGACAGGGCGCAGCGCGTGCAGCTCCGCGGCCAAAAACTCCACGAGCGGCTCGGACACGTCCACGACGGCGATCTCCGCCTGCGGGCACAGCCGCGCCAGCGCGAGGCTGGTGAGGTCGTGGTCGCCGACGAACAGGACGCGGAGGCCCGTCGTCTCGAAACGGCGCGCGATCCACGCCGCCCGCGCCACGGCGGTCTTGGCCGTCGCGGCGACATGGTCGAGGTCCGTGTTCGGCTTCGGGCACCGCGCCCGTGCCTCGCGCAGGCTCAGGACCAGCTCCGGATCCGGCTGCGGACGAGTGGTCCCGCCGAGGACCGCCGCGTACTCGTCGCGCGCGCTCGGGACCAAAGCCCACCGCGCCGAGGCCCCCGCCCCGCTTGAGACGACGACATCCTCCCCCGCCGTGCGGATGAGCTCCTCGACGCCGCGACGGGAGAGCGCCGAGGCTTCGACGAGCTCTTGGAGGCTGGCCTCGCCCGACCAGAGGCGCGCCAGCGCGGCGACGTGCTGCCGGTTCGAAGCCGTCCGGCGCGCGAGCAGGGAAACGACCTCAGCCAGCGCCACGGACCGCGCCCCTCGGCCGAGCCCGGTCTCCCGACTGCTCTCGACTGGCCTCCACGAGGTCCTCCCTCGCCCTGGCCACCCGCGAGCGCACCGTGCCGACCGGGCAGTCGCACACCGCCGCGACCTCCGCGTACGAGAGGCCGAGGACCTGGGTGAGCACCAGCGCCTCGCGCCGCTCCGGAGCCAGGCCTGCCAGCAGGATCTTGACCAGCGCCAACTCCATCTGGGCCGAATGCTCTGCGACTTCCCTGCGGCGCACGGACGGCGCGAGCGCGGGGTCCGCCCCCGGAGCCGTCCTCGGCCTCGCCACGGCGGAGCGGATCTGGTCGACCACGACCCGGCGCGCGATGGAGAGCAGCCAGACTTTGCCGCCCGAGCGGCCCTCGAACCGGGCGATGCTGGTCACCGCCCGCAAATACGTCTCTTGCGCGAGGTCGTCCGCCTGCGCGGGGTCCGTCAAATGCGCGAGGAAGCGCCACACGTCCCGTTGGGTCTCGGCGACGAACGCGGCGAACGCCTTGCGGTCGCCGCGCGCGGCCGAAAGGGCGAGGGCGGTGGTCCGGTCTTCGCCATCGCCGTTCGACATGGGACTTAGGATATCGTGCGCCTCCGGTGGGAATGAACGCGCGGCGCCGAGCGCTAAAATGAGGTATGCGGAGCTTGCCGGGCGATTGGGTCGAGTGCGGCCCGGTCGAGTGCGACACGGTCCAAGAGGCGCTGTCGGCCCGTTTGGACGGAGAGCGCGAGCCGGTGCCCGCGACCCGGGTCGACGCGCACATGGCCACGTGCGGGGAATGCGCCGACTGGTGGCAGCGCGCGCTCGCCCAGGCGGCCGCGCTGCGGCTGCAGTCCGTCCAGATCGCCCCGATGTTCCACGTGGAACTGCCCGAGCGCAAGGCGTCGTGGCGCTCCCGCTTCTCGGGGTGGCTGCGCGCGGAGCGGTCGCGCAAACGGGACGACGTCGAGCTGCGCCCCCCGGAGGGCGCGCGGTTCGGGCGCAAAACGGGCCACCTGCGCCCCGCCGAGGAGACGGCGGAATGACGGCAGTCCTCGAACCGGACGCGTTGCGCAGATCGCGCTACCAGGTAACGGGCATGACCTGCGGGGCGTGCTCCGCCAGGGTCAGCAGGGCGCTCGCCAAACTCGACGGCGCGAGCGCGGAGGTGAACCTCGCGACCGGGGTGGCCGTCGTCGACGCGCCAAAGGCGGTTTCGCCCGAGCAGATCGTGGCGACCGTCGAGAAAGCCGGGTACTCGGCGGCCCCGATCCAGGCCAACGCCCGAGCGACCGCCCTCGCCGAAGAAGCCGAGCAGGCCGAAGAGCGCCAAGTGCAGGACCTCTTCCGCAGGCTCGCGGTCGCGCTCCTCTTGTTCTTCCCCCTCGCGAACCTGTCCGTCCTGTTCGCCACGGAGCCGAGCCTGCGCGTCACTGGCTGGCAATGGCTGCTCACCGCGCTCGCCCTGCCGGTCGTCCTGTGGTGCGCCGCCCCGATGCGCCGCCGGGCGCTCGCCGCCCTCCGGCACGGCGGGGCGACCATGGACACGCTGGTCACCCTCGGCGTCTGGGCCGCGTTCGGCTGGTCGTTGTGGTCCATGTTCTCCCCCATGGGCACTGCCTCCCCCACGCGCCCGGCCCGGCCCGCGCCGAAGGGGATCCTCGCCACGATCCTCGCCAGCGACAGCGTCTACCTCGAAGTCGCCGCCGGTATCACAGTGTTCGTCCTCGCCGGGCGGTACTTCGAGGCGAAGGCGAGAAAACGCGCCGGGGCCGGAACCCGGGCGCTCGCGGCCCTCGGGGCCAGGGAGGTGACCCTGCTCGTCGACGACGGGACAGGACAGCGCGAGGTCAGAGCCTCGGTCGAGGAGCTGGTCGAAGGCTCGAGCTTTCTCGTGAAGCCCGGCGAGACCATCGCGACGGACGGACTGGTCACCGGCGGGGTCGCCGACGTGGACATGAGCGCGATGACCGGCGAGCCGAACCCGGTCGCGGTCGAGCCCGGCTCCGCCGTGGTCGGCGGCACGATCTGCCTCACCGGGCGGCTCGTCGTCGAGGCGGCCGCCGTCGGAGCGGACACCCGGCTGGCCGGGATGCTGCGACTGGTCGAAGAGGCGCAGGTCGGCAAGGGGAAGGCCACGCAGCTCGCCGACCGGGTCTCGGCCTTCTTCGTCCCCGCCGTGCTGCTCATCTCGGCGGCGACGTTCGCCGGGTGGCTCGTCGCGGGCGCGGCGCCGTCCCGCGCGGTCGGCGTCGCCATCTCGGTGCTGGTCATCGCGTGCCCGTGCGCGCTCGGGCTCGCGATCCCCACCGCGCTCATGGTCGCCGCGGGCCGGGGGGCCCTGCTCGGCGTGTTCTTGAAGGGCCCGAGGGCATTGGAGGCGACCCGCGACGTGGACGCCGTCGTCTTCGACAAGACCGGCGTCATCACCACCGCCAACATGCGGGTGGCGAGCGTGGACCTCGCCCCGGGCACGACCGAGGCCGAAGCCGCGCGGCTCGCGGGCGCGGTCGAGGCCGCCTCCGAGCATCCGGTCGGGGCCGCGATCGTCGCATGGGCGAAGGGCCTGGTCGAGGCCCTGCCCGAAGCCCAAGGCTTCGTCGTGCTGCCCGGCTCCGGCGTGCGTGGCGAGGTCGACGGCTTCGCGGTCGAAGTGACCCGGCCCAACGCAGGCCTCGACCTGCCCGAGAGCCTGGCGAAGGCGGTGCGCCATCGGCAGCGCGACGGCGCCACAGCGGTGGTGCTGCGCAAAGACGGCGCGGCGACAGCCGTGCTCGCCCTCTCCGACACCGTGCAGGAATCGGCGGCGGACGCGGTGCGGCGGCTGCGGGCGCGCGGCCTGCGGCTGCTGCTGCTCACCGGCGACAACGCGGGCGCCGCCCAGCGCGTCGCGGACCAGGTCGGCATCCCCGAGGTGATCGCCGAGGTGGCCCCCGAGGGGAAGGCCGAAGTGCTGCGCCAACTGCAGGACGGCGGGCTGCGAGTGGCGTTCGTCGGCGACGGGATCAACGACGGTCCCGCGCTGGCCGTCGCCGACCTCGGCATGGCCGTGTTCACCGGCACCGACGTCGCGTTGAGCGCCGCCGATGTGATCGTGGTGCGCGACGACCTCGGCGCCGTCCCGGACGCGATCGCCCTCGCCAAGGCGACGCTGCGCACGCTCCGGGGCAACCTCCTCTGGGCGTTCGGCTACAACGTCGCGGCCATTCCGCTCGCCGTCGCGGGATTCGCGAACCCGCTGCTCGCGAGCGCCGCCATGGCCTTCTCGTCCTTCTTCGTCGTCGCGAACAGCCTGCGGCTGCGCAGAGCCGACCTGAGCTGAGCCGACCCGGCCAGAGCAGACCGGCTCCGACCCGGTCCAGTGGCGTCGGACACATTCCAACCAGGGGAGACAACTCCCCCGTCACCGCTCCGACACGATTTCGCATCCGCCGCCGGAGGTCGCCCCCTGCGCCTGGCCGCGAGCCGCAGACTGGGCCGGAGATCGTGGAAACGACCCATTGGAGCTAAGGACTTCGTCATGCTGTTTCGTGTGCTGTCTGATCGGACGCCGCGCGTCCTCCGACGGCGCTCGTCCGTCCTCGCCGCCGTGGTGCTCGCGTCTGGCGCCGCTGGGTCCGCCGCCTGCGCCGATCCGGTCGGGCTGGAGGACGTCACCGAGCACCACGTCACCGACGACGGCTACGACGTCGCGCTGACGCTCTCGGAGATGTCGGTGACCTCGGTGGCGAACATGGCGCAGACCCCGTTCACCCGTGAGGCCTTCGTCTCCGCGAGAGCCTCGGTGGACATCGCCGGAACCGCGAAAGTCCCCGTCAACACAGGTCTTGTGAAACTCGGCTTGCAGGCCTCCTGCCAGATCGACCTGTCCAACGGCCTGGAGATCAACGGCGGCGCCAGCATGAACGCGACGACGCCGGACGCGAATATCCAGGCGGGCGTGCAGGGGGTCGGCACCGACACTGGAACATTGAACCCCGGCGTCAACGGGTACATGGACACCTACCTCAAACCCGGCCAGATCGTCACCGTGCCGGTGTCGGTGAAACAGCTCGCCGGACGAGACGGCGCGACCCGCGTGCTCAACGAGCACGTCAACGTCGACGCCTGCGGCGGCCCGGCGTTCGTGCGCCCCTACGCCGTGGTGCAAGTCTCCACCCCGACCAATGACGACACATTCACTATTTACGGACCGATCGCTCCGTTCTAGGCTGAAGGGATGACGCGCATGCTCCGCCCGCCCGCCCTGGCCCGGGCGCTCGCCGTGGCCGCTATCTGCCTCGCGCCTTCCTGCTCGGTCGCCGCCCTTGCCTCGGCCGACCCCATCGTCCCGGCGCAGAACTCGCCCGACAAACAGAGCTCGCCGGACAAACAGGGCTCGCCGGACAGCCCGGCCAATCCGAGCAGCCCCGACAGCCCGTCGGACAGCGGGGCCAAAGACGACTCGAAAGCGACCGGAGCCAAGCCCGCCGCAGGGGTCTTCCCGGAGAACAACGGCGCGCTGCACACGAGCGTCCAGGCGAACGACCCGATGGCCGCCCCGAAGGACGCCAAGCCCATCATTCCGGCAGGCGACTGAGGCGCCGTATGCCGAACATGCCGCCGTCCGCCCCGCTGGCCCTGCTGGCCTGCCTCTGCGCAGCGGGCCTCGCCCCCGCCGAGGCCGCCGCGCAGCCGGGGCTCTCCGCGCATGGCGTGCTCGAATCGTCGGGCGGGGGCGGCGCGACCGGCCCGTCCGCAGGCGGCTCGTTCGGCAGCGGAGGGGCGACCAGCGGCAACGCCGCTTCGCCGAAGGCGTTCCCGGACAACGACAGCTCGCTGCACTGGAACATCGACTCCGAGCCGCCTGCGCCCCAAGGCAAAAAAGGAGCGAAGCCGATCATCGCGGCGGGGAGCTGAGCGAGGCTCAGCGCGAAGGAACGGGCGCACGGCTCTGCGCGAAGTACTGCTGGGGGAACAAGCAGGCCGACTTGCCTTCGAAAACTGCGAGCGCGCGCTCTCTGGCGATCGAATCGTCGGGAGCTCCCGAAGCCGCCTGGCCCGAGACAAAACCGGCCTCGGCTCCATCCGAACCCTTCGAATGCACTGCCCACGACCTGCCATAACTGTCCGTGAAAAGTTTTTCGTCCACGAGGCCCAACGCCTCCGCCTGCGTCTTGAGCGCCGCAGCGGCCCGCTCCCGGGCCGGGCCTGTGAGCGTGCCCTCGAACACGACATGGCGCAGAACGATCCGCACCGGTTTGACCCCGTGGAACATGTTGTAGGGGTCGCAGGTCGAGTTCTCCGGGGCTTGCTCGCCCCAACGCCAAGTCAAGCCCAAGGAATTGCCGACAGCCTCGTCCGCCGCCCGGGCCAGCGCCGCCTCCACACGTTTCGCGTCCTCCTCCGCCGGGCCGCCCTGGCGCAGCGCCGCCTCGTGCGCGGCGACCTCTTCCGGCTGCGAGTAGTTCGGGTCCAACTGCCGCCCCCACAAGCCGAGCAGGGCGTACCCGCCCACGCACAGCACCACGGAGCCGATGGCCGCCGCGATCACGATCACGTAGGGAACTGGCCGCAGCCTCGACTTCCCGTTCGCCATGCGCCCAGCCTACCGAGCAGGCCCCCTGCGCTCCGATCTGGATCGGAGCCACGCCGAGAGCAGCACCACGAGCATGAGCAAGAACGCGCAGAAGACGGCTCCGACCCACCACTGCGCGGCATGGACCGGCAGAACCCTGCCGAACGCCCTGCGGTCTTCCGCGTAGCCCATGCCGAGGACCCGGCCCAACGCCGACGGCCACTCCTCCTGGTCGGATGCGTCGGGCGTCAGCCAGCAGATCAGCGTGAACAAGGCGAGCTGCGCCGCGACCGAGCCGAGGGCCAACCAGCGGCCCGCGCTCCGACCCGGCTGGAACACCCCGCCCTGCCGCCACAGCAACACCGCGACCACGACGAGGACCAGGTACCAGACCAGCCACACCGGGCCGAGGAAGACGAACAGGCCGACGAACGCCCAGCCCATGCCCCCGAGCAAAGCTTTCGCCAGAACATCCAGCACGGGCAGCGCGATCACGACGACGGCCGCCGACCGGGCGGGCGTTCGCGGCTTCACTGCCGCAAGGAGTCCGCCGGGGCGGCCATGTTCCGGCGCTGGTACCAGTCTTCGCGCAGCCGGGCGGGGGTCGTGCCCCGGATGAGCGCCGCTTGCGCCGAAGCCAGGTCGACCCGCTGCCCCTCGGGGCCGAAGAAGCTCACGTCGTGGTTGTTCGGGTCGTCCACGAGCTGGCGCAGCCCGGTCGCCCCCGCCTCAGCCGCCCGTTCGCGCACGATCTCGAACGCCTTCGGCCAAGCAGGCTCGGGGATGGGGCCCTCGAACACCGCGTGGCGGGTGGAGAACCGGGTCGCCCTGGTGTCCGCGCCGGGGTCCTCCGCGCAGCCGATCGAGCCGCCTTCGCTCATCCAGGTCCAGGACAGCCCGGGAACGAGGGCGGCGACATCGTCCGCCGCCCGGGCGATGAGGGACTCGAGCTCCTCGCGCGCCCGTTCCGCCGTCCCTTTGCCGTGCAGCAGCGCCTCGAACTGCGCGACCTGTTGGCTGGTCATGTGTTTCTGCTCCGACACCACGGCTACGGCCCTTCTACTGCGAGTTCGGGGTGTCCGGACGCGATCGCGGCCATGTTGTAGCCGCCCATGGTCAGATACCCGTTGGCACCTGTCGCATAGTAGTCCGAGTGCCCGTGGTCCGCGTCGTGCTGCACCCCGTCGCCGGGCCCCGCCCCCTCGGTGGTGGCGAGGCGGGTGATCCAGGAGAGGCTGGCCGGGTCGGGGCCGTACACGGGCAGCAAGCCGGGGACGACGCCGATCGGGTCGTCGGCGGCGTGCTCGTCGTAGACGTGCCCTGGCTGCACGTTGAGCGTGCCAGCGTTGTCGTTGTTGGTCAGCTCGATGCCCGGCGAGCCGTAGAAGAGCACGTCGCTCACCACCCCCTTCGGCACCTGTTCCATCGCGAACGCCGTGGTGAGCGAGCCGTAGGAGTGCCCGAACGCGGTGATCTGCGGCGCGGTGCGGGTGTCGCCGTCTGCGGGATGCCATGCGGCGCCGAGGCCCTCGTAGAAGCCGGCCAGTTTGTCCGCGCCGGTGTGCGCGAGCGTGTCGGTCGCGTAGGAGGCCACGTCAGCCCACTGCGGAGTCTCGTAGCCCAGCCACGCGATCGTTGCGACGCTGTCCTTGCCCTGGCCCGCCTTTTCCAGGATCGCCTGCGTGTCGTCCTGCAACGCCTGCGCCGCGTTCGCCCTCGGGGCGAGACTGCTCTCCAGCGTGGTGCCGACGCCGATCGTGGTGGCCGAGATGTGGTCGGCCGTGTCCGGGTTGCCGATGGAAATCGCGCCCAACGCCTGCTTCGAGCTCGAAGTCGTGTCCAAGAGCATGAGCAAGGCGTTCGGATGGTCCTTGAGGGTCTGGTCGACCGCGTCGAGGTCTCTCAGCTTCTGCTGGACGCCGCTGAGCTGGTTCTTTTTGTCGAACTCAAGGGCCCCGCCGAGGAAGCTGCCCGAGATCTCCTGCTGCAGCTGCGTCGCCTGCGCCTGGAGGGCGGCGCGGTAGCCGGGCTCGAGCGCCCGGTTCGCCGCGTCTCTCGCCACGGCGCTCACGCCGTCGCGATTGCCGATCCAGTCGGGGTGGTTCGCGATCACGTCCTGCTGTTGGGCGGGGTTGAGCCCGTTCCACCACGCGGCGTTCTCGGTCGCGGTCCCGTTCGCGGGCGGCTCGGGGAGCGCCGGAGCAGCCGCCGGGGCCACGAGCGCCGCTGTCTTCGCGGCTGCGGCAGGCACGTCCTGCGCCTGCGCGAGCACCTGGCCCGCGCGCTCGTCGAGCCGGTCGGCCTCGACGATCAGGGACTTGGCCTCGGACTCGACGGCTCGGATCTGCGCGAGCCGCGCGTTGTCCACCTTCGTCGGACGCGTGAAGCGCACGTTGCCGCTGTCGTCCAGAGCGCCCCCGAGCGCGGCGGCCTGCTGGTCGAGGTTCTTGAGCTTGCCTTGCAGTTGGGCGAAGCCCGCGTGCATCTCCCGCGTGAGCGCGAGCACCGGGGCGATCCTTGCCTCGTCCTGGCGCAGGCCGTCCGCGACTCCCCGGAAGCTCGTGCGCGCCGCGTCGGCGGCAGAGCCTGCCCACCCGCCGAGGCTGGTCGCCTTCGCGAAACCGGTCCGGGCTTCGACGAAGCCTTCCGCACGGGAGGCCAACGACTCCCCGAGCTGCGCGAACATCCCGATGTCCAAACCTCGAAGATCTGTCAGACGCATGCCGTCGCCCCTCACACCGCTGCGGCGAGGCTCGTCGCGTTCTCGCCGTCGATCCGCTCGTACTGGCCCGCCGCGTACGCGACGTCCTCTCCGGCCTGGGCGAACGAGGACACCACCGCTTTGCTCCGCGCCACCTCTTTGTCGGCGAAAGACTCGAACGCGCCCGCCGAGCGCAGGACCTGCCATCCGGCCTTCGCGAGCTCGAGCGCCTGGTCGCTCGCTGCGAGCTTGCCCTTCGTCTCCTCCGCGAGGTCGGCAAGCCGCCCTGCCCCGCCGCGCAGCTCGTCGAGGCTGGCTGCGACGCGCGAAACTTGGCCCGAGAGATGCATCATGCGTTCCTTTCGCGACGGCATGCCGGAGGGCACTACGGCCAGGAACACCATTGTCCGCCAAAAAATTGAACGCCGCGTGATACACGGGGGAACAGCCAGCCACAGGTGCGCCTCAAAAATGCACCAAACCCCCTGGGAAAGGGTACATCCCAGGGGGTTCGGCAGAATTATTGGAGGATATTCAGGTAAAAAGCCTGAAGCGTCGAAACGCTTGCTTGGCGCGTCTCTTACTTGGCGTGCTCGAGGACTTCGACCAGGCGCCCAGCCAGCTCCGTGTCGCGGAGAGGGGCCGGATTGCTTGGCGTGTTCGAGGACTTCGACCAGGCGCCCAGCCAGCTCCGTGTCGCGGAGAGGGGCCGGATTACTTGGCGCGCTCGAGGACCTCGACCAGGCGCCAGTGCTTGGTCGCGGAAAGGGGCCGGGTCTCCATGATGCGCACAGTGTCGCCGATGTGGGCATCCTGCTGCTCGTCGTGGGCCTTGACCTTCTTGGTGGTCCGGATGATCTTGCCGTACAGCGGGTGGCGGTGCCGGTCGGTCAGCTCGACCACGATGGTCTTGTCCATCTTGTCCGAGACGACGACGCCGGAACGGACCTTGCGGCGGCTCCGCGCCTCGGCGGTGGCCTCTTCAGTCTTCGTCGCGGTCATTCTTTGTCATCCTCGGTCTTCTCGGTCTTTGCCTTCTTCGCGGCCTTGGTCTTCGCCGGAGCGGCTTCCGGCTCGGGGGAAAGACCCAGCTCGCGCTCGCGGATCACGGTGAACACCTGGGCGATTTCGCGCTTGACCTCGCCAGCCCGGCTGTTCTTGCTCAGCTGGCCGGTGGCGAGCTGGAAACGCAGGTGCAGCGCCTCTTCTTTCAGCTTGCCGAGCTGCTCGACCAGAGCGTCGCGGCCCTGTTCGCGCAGGTCTGCGGCCTTCGTGCGGTGTGCCATCAGAATTGCTCCTCTCGCGTCACAATGCGCGTCTTCAGCGGCAGTTTGTGCTGCGCGCGACGAAGCGCCTCGCGAGCGGTTTCCTCATTCGGGAAGGTCATCTCGAACAGAACCCGGCCCGGCTTCACGTTGGCGATCCACCACTCCGGCGAGCCCTTGCCGGAACCCATTCGGGTCTCAGCGGGCTTCTTGGTGAGCGGACGGTCCGGGTAGATGTTGATCCACACCTTGCCGCCACGGCGGATGTGCCGGTTGATGGCGATACGCGCGGACTCGATCTGCCGGTTGGTGACGTACGCAGGCTCAAGGGCCTGGATGCCGAAGTCGCCGAAGGTGACCTTCGTGCCGCCCTTGGCAGCGCCCGAACGGCTCGGGTGGTGCTGCTTGCGGTGCTTGACTTTACGTGGAATCAGCATGGCTCAGGCCTCCTGACCTGACTCAGTGGTAGCGGTCTCCGCAGCAGGCTCCGCGGGGGACTCGACAGCCCGGCCCGCCTCGGTGCTCGTCGCGGTGGTGCCAGAGGCGCCGGAGCGACGCGGACGCGCAGCGCGGTCGCGGTCGCCGCCGCGACGGGCGCCTGCCTCCTCGGCAGCAGCGAGCTGGGCGGCGTGCTCGACGCGGCCGCCGACGATGTCGCCCTTGTAGATCCAGACCTTCACGCCGATGCGGCCGAAGGTGGTCTTGGCCTCGTGGAAGCCGTAGTCGATGTCGGCGCGCAGCGTGTGCAGCGGCACCCGGCCCTCGCGGTAGTACTCGGACCGGCTCATCTCAGCGCCGCCGAGACGGCCGCCGCACATGACCTTGATGCCCTTAACCTGCTGGTGGCGCATCGCGGACTGGATCGCCTTGCGCATCGCGCGGCGGAACGCCACACGGTTGGACAGCTGCTCGGCGACGCCCTGCGCGACGAGCTGGGCGATGGTCTCGGAGTTCTTCACCTCGAGGATGTTCAGCTGCACCTGCTTGCCGGTGAGCTTCTCCAGCTGGCCGCGAATGCGGTCGGCCTCAGCGCCGCGGCGGCCGATGACGATGCCCGGACGCGCGGTGTGGATGTCCACCCGCACTCGGTCGCGGGTGCGCTCGATCTCGACCTTCGCGATGCCCGCGCGCTCCATGCCGGAGACGAGCAGCTTGCGGATCTGGATGTCTTCCTTGACATAGTCCTTGTACTGCTTGTCCGCGAACCAACGGGAGCGCCAGTCAGTGGTGATGCCCAGGCGGAAGCCATGGGGATGGATCTTCTGTCCCATTTACTTCTCGCCTCCCTTCTTGGTAGGAGCCGTCTTCGAGGTCTTCGAGCTGGCGACACGCTTGGCCCGGCTCTGGTTGTCGGTGGCGAGCGCCGCCGCGACCTCGATGGTGATGTGGCTCGTCCGCTTGCGGATCTTGTAGCTGCGGCCCTGGGCGCGCGGCTGGAAGCGCTTGAGCGTCGGCCCCTCGTCGGCGAACGCCTTCGAGACGACCAGGGTCGAGCGGTGCAGGTTCAGGTTGTGCTCCGCGTTGGCGACAGCGCTCGCGAGGATCTTGGAGACCTCGTACGTCGCAGCCTGGGGCTGGAACCGGAGGATCGCCAGAGCCTCGTCGACACGCTTGCCCCGGATCAGGTCGACCACGCGGCGGGCTTTCGTCGCCGAGAAGCGCGCGCCCTTGAGCGAGGCGTGCGCGGACGGGTTCTCTTGGTCAGTGCTCATCGACGCTTCGCCTTTCGGTCCTCTTTCACATGGCTGCGGAAGGTGCGGGTCGGCGCGAACTCGCCCAGCTTGTGCCCGACCATCGACTCGCTCACGAACACGGGGACGTGCTTGCGCCCGTCGTGCACCGCGAAGGTGTGCCCGACAAAGTCGGGGAGGATGGTCGAACGACGCGACCAGGTCTTGATGACCTGATGGGTGTTCTTCTCGTTCTGTCCGTCCACCTTCTTGAGCAGGTGGTCGTCGACGAACGGGCCTTTCTTCAAACTACGTGGCATCGTTCAGTTCCCTTCTACCGCTTGTTCTTCCCGGTGCGACGGCGGCGCACGATGAGCTTGTCGCTCTCTTTGTTGGCCCGGCGGGTGCGGCCCTCCGGCTTGCCCCACGGGCTCACCGGGTGACGGCCACCGGAGGTCTTGCCCTCACCACCACCATGCGGGTGGTCGACCGGGTTCATGACGACGCCACGGACGGACGGGCGGATGCCCTTCCAGCGGTTGCGGCCCGCCTTGCCCCAGTTGATGTTGGACTGCTCGGCGTTGCCCACCTCGCCGACCGAAGCGCGGCAGCGCGCGTCGACGTTGCGGATCTCGCCGGACGGCATACGCAGCTGGGCGTAGGGGCCGTCCTTCGCGACGAGCTGCACGGCGGAGCCCGCCGAGCGCGCGATCTTCGCGCCGCCGCCCGGACGCAGCTCGATGGCGTGGACCACCGTACCGGTCGGGATGTTCCTCAGCGGCAGGTTGTTGCCGGGCTTGATGTCGGCCTGGGGGCCGGTCTCGACCACGTCGCCCTGCTTGAGCTTCGCCGGGGCGATGATGTAGCGCTTCTCGCCGTCCGCGTAGTGCAGGAGGGCGATCCGCGACGTGCGGTTCGGGTCGTACTCGATGTGCGCGACCTTGGCGGGCACGCCGTCTTTGTCAGCGCGACGGAAGTCGACGAGCCGGTAGGCCCGCTTGTGGCCGCCACCCTGGTGACGGACGGTGACCCGGCCGTGGGCGTTGCGGCCGCCCTTGTTGTGGAGGGGACGCAGGAGCGACTTCTCCGGGGTGGAGCGGGTGACTTCGGCGAAGTCGGAGCTCGAAGAGCCTCGGCGACCAGGGCTGGTCGGCTTGTGCTTGCGAATTGCCATGATTCTCTGTCCTCAGTCCTACGCGTTCGCCGTCGTGAAGATGTCGATGGGCTTGCTCTCGTCGGTCAACGACACGAGGGCCCGCTTGGTGTCGGGGCGCTTGCCGATACCGTTCCGGCTGCGCTTGCGCTTGCCGACCCGGTTGATGATGTTCACCCGCGCCACCTTGACGCCGAAGATCTTCTCGACGGCAAGCCTGACCTCGATCTTGTTCGCGGTCGGGCGCACGATGAAGCTGTACACCTTGGTCTCGGCGAGCGCGAAGGACTTCTCGCTCACCACAGGACGGATCAGCACGTCGTGCGGATCGGCCGGGATGCTCGCGATGGTCATGCCTGCACCTCTTCCTTCTTGTTGACCTTGTGCTGCTCGATGAAGGTCGTGAGCGCCTCGAGGGAGAACACGATGTCATCGCTCTTGAGCACGTCGTACGTGTTGAGCTGGTCCGGGGTCAGAAGGTGCGCGTGCGGCAGGTTGCGCACGCTCTTCAGGCCCGCCTCGTCGGCACGGCCGAGCACCACGAGGAGCCGGGGCCGCACAGAGAGCGAGTCGAGGAACGCGTTGGCCTTCTTGGTCGACGGGGTCTGCCCGGCGACCAGCTCGTCCACAATGTGGATGCGCTCGGCGCGCGCCCGGTCGGAGAGGGCTCCGCGCAGGGCGGCGGCCTTCATCTTCTTCGGGGTGCGCTGGGAGTAGTCGCGCGGCTGCGGGCCGTGGACGACGCCGCCGCCGGTGAAGTGCGGGGCGCGGGTCGAGCCCTGGCGGGCGCGGCCGGTGCCTTTTTGCTTGTACGGCTTGCGACCGCCGCCGGAGACTTCGCCCCGACGCTTGGTCTTGTGCGTGCCCTGGCGCGCGGCGGCGAGCTGCGCGGTCACCACCTGGTGCAAGAGGGAGATATTGGCCGTGGCGTCGAAGATCTCCGCAGGGAGGTCGAACGTGCCGGCGCTCTTGCCGTCAGCGGCGTGGATCGTGACGGTGAGGCTCATTGCGCCACCCCTTTCTTCACAGCAGTGCGCACGAACACCAGGCCGCCGTCACGGCCGGGCACAGCGCCCTTGATGAGGAGCACACCGGCCTCCGGGTCCGCCCGGAACACGGTGAGGTTCTGTGTGGTCGTCTTCGCGTTGCCCATGCGGCCTGCCATCCGGGTGCCCTTGAAGACACGGCCGGGGAAGGCGCAGGCGCCGATGGAGCCCGGACGGCGGTGCACTTTGTGCGCGCCGTGCGCGGCGCCCTGGCCCTTGAAGCCGTGGCGCTTCATGGTGCCCGCGAAGCCCTTGCCCTTGCTGGTGCCGGTCACGTCGACCAGGTCGCCAGCCTCGAACACCGAGACGTCGAGCTGCTGGCCGACCTCGTACCCGGAGGCGTCTTCGAGACGAAGCTCCGCGAGGTGGCGGCGCGGGGTGACCCCGGCCTTCTCGAACTGCCCGGCCAACGGCTTGTTGACCTTGCGGGGGTCGATCTGGCCGAACGCCAGCTGGATGGCCGAGTACTTGTCGCGCTCGGCGGTGCGGACCTGCGTGACGACGTTGACGCCGGTGCGGATCACGGTCACGGGGACGACGCGGTTGCGCTCGTCGAAGACCTGGGTCATGCCGAGCTTCGCGCCCAACAGGCCCACGCGGTTCTTAGAAGTGGTAGAAGTCATTTGAGCGGCCTCACTGGATGTTCACGTCGACGCTGGCAGGCAGGTTGATGCGCATGAGCGCGTCGACCGTCTTCGGCGTGGGGTCGAGAATGTCGATCATGCGCTTGTGGGTGCGCATCTCAAAGTGCTCACGCGAGTCCTTGTACTTGTGCGGAGAGCGAATCACGCAGTACACGTTCTTCTCCGTGGGCAAGGGGACCGGGCCGACAACGCTCGCGCCGGTACGGGTGACCGTCTCAACGATCTTGCGCGCGGACGCGTCGATAGCCTCATGGTCATACGCCTTGAGCCTGATGCGGATCTTTTGTCCCGCCACTAGTGCCTCGTTTCTCCTGCGCCCAGCCTTGCTGGCACGCCAAATGGCCGCTCTTTCGCTTTCATGGTTCTTCGGCCGACTCCCCGGAGCCTTGCGCTCCATCTGGGTCAGCCAAGTTGGTCAGCAGCGGTAGGATTCGTATCGAACCCAGGCCGCGCACAACCCCGCCGCCCTCACGAGCAGCGCTGTTCAGTATGCACGAGACGCCCCGGCCTGCGCAAGTCCCCTGGTCGAAGCGTCGACCAGGGCCCTCCAGCCGGGCCGCGCCCGGGCCGATGGCTAAGTTACCGACCAGTAGGTTAGTATTTCGCCATACTCCGCGCACCGCCACTATATAAGGAGCCCCCATGGCACTGCTCAGGACGAAACCCGTCGCCTCGAAGACCGAACTGGCCCTGCGCGGCACGACGGTCGGGCGGGCGTGGCTCAAACTCGGCAAATTCCTCCCCGGCCGGATCGCCTTCTCCGCCGCCTACGCCCTGAAGGCGCCGTACTTCGCCACCATCACCCCCTACGTGCGCAAGATCGAGCCCGGCCGCGCCGAGGTCTCCGCCCCGTCGTGGTTCTTCACCCACAACCACATCGGCACGTTCCACGCCATCGCCTCCTGCAACTCCGCCGAGGCGGCCATGGGCCTGGTGATGGAGGGCTCCACCCCCTCGACGCACCGCTGGCTCCCCAAAGGCATGACGATCAACTACTTGAAGATCGTCAAAGGCGGCGTCCGCACGACCGCCTACCTCCCCGACGGCTTCGAGTTCAGCTCGATCACCGAGGGCACCGACGTCCCCGTCCACTTCTCGGTGGTCGACTCCACCGGGACCGAAGTCGCCAACGGCACCATCACGACCTGGGTCAGCCCCAAGCCTCCCCGCTCCTAGTTCTGAGGCGGCGAGCTGCTGCGTTGCCGGCTCCTCGCGTACTACTTCCGCAAGTCCCCCACTCGCTGAGCTCGTGGGTGGCGCCCCCACCCTCTTACTCGTACGCCACGTCGCCTTCCGCCTTGCATCTCATCCACCTCAGAACTAGGCCAGCCGATTACCACTCGCATGCGTTGCGGGCATACGGTTCCGCTAACATTCTCGCCATGGGCATCCTCCAGAAGATCGCCCGCGGGAGATACGCGGGTCGGGCGGTCGTCACCATCGTCGGCGCGAGCCTCGCGATGAGCGCTTGCCAGGACAAAACCCCCGCTGTCGCGCCGACGACGACCTCGCCCAAGATCGACGTGCACTGGTCCTCCGACCTGCCCGCCGTCATCGCCTACCAGGGCGGCGTCGGCTACGGGCTGGGGCAGACCGAGCCCACCGTGCGCAACGCGGTCCAGAACGTCGGGGTCAGCGTCGTGCACATCCCCGTGGTGCTCGACAACAACGGCACCGCGATCGCCTGGCCGAGCACGAGAATCTCCGACTCGAAGTGCTCGCGGGCCGAAGGGTGGACGCCCGCCGACCCCAACGCCCCCGACCCGGTCGGCGCGTACATCTACAACTTGGGCGACGACGCCGTCCTGCAAGGCCTGGTCTGCGACAAGACCGACCCGGCCTACCCGAGCCAGGACCAGAACGCGCCCGCGGGCTCCAAGCCGCGCAAGCTCGTCGACCTCCTCAAGATCGGCACGACCTACGACCAGGCGCTCCAGCACCTCTGGTTCGACATCGAGCTCGTCACCGACCCGGTGGACAAGAAGAACACCGCCACCCCCGAGCAATATGTCGCCGCCGTTGTCAGGGCCGTGAAAGAGGCCCGGTTCGACAACATCGTCATCTCCAGCTACGACTGGCGCACCCTCCCCCTCGTGCACCAAGGCTTCAAAGTCGGCACCGAGGAGTTCCCCGGCCTGACCACCACCCCGACCGTCGCGCTGGTCCGGGCCGACACCTTCTACCCCGGCAGCCCCTGGATCGGCGGCCTGAACCTCGAAGAGGTCCACGGCGACCTCATCGAAGCCGCCGCCAAGCTCGGGGTCAACGGACTCGCCCCCGACTTCCTCGCCTCCCGGCCGCTGCCGCAGCCCGACGGGCAAGCCCCGCCCGGACAGACGAGGCCGCTCCTGGTCACCAAACAGTTCCTCGAGCGCGCCCACAAAGCCGGGCTGAAAGTCTTCCCGCAAGTCATCAACAACCGCAACGACATGGTGCAGCAGCTCAAGGTCTGCCAAAGCTCGGACACCCAGCCGCATCTCGACCAATGCGTCGACGGCCTGATCACCGCGTACCCCGACCTGCTCAACACCGTGCTCGGCGAATTCGGGGCCAACCGGCCCGCAAAACTCTCCCTACGCTGATCGGACACGCAACAGCACATATGAGCACCACCCCGACTCCCGACGTCCTCGCCGCCCGTTACGCCACGAAAGAGCTTGTCGCGCTCTGGTCGCCCGCAACGCGCATCGTCCTTGAGCGCGAGCTCTGGATCGCGGTGCTCAAAGCGCAGATCGAGCTGGGCGTCCCCGGCGGGGACGCGGCAGCCGTCGCCGACTACGAGCGCGTCAAAGAGCAGGTCGACCTCGGCTCCATCGCCGCCCGCGAGCGGGTCACCCGCCACGATGTGAAGGCCAGGATCGACGAGTTCAACGCCCTCGCCGGACACGAGCTCGTGCACCGGGGCATGACCAGCCGGGACGCCACCGAGAACGTCGAGCAGTCGGTCATCCGCGCCTCGCTCGTCCACGTCCGCGACCACGCGGTCGCCGCGTTGGCCCGGCTCGCCGAGCGCGCCGCGCAATACGCCCCGACCATGCTGGTCGCCCGCAGCCACAACGTGCCCGCGCAGGCAACCACCCTCGGCAAGCGGTTCGCCACCTGCGCGCAGGAGCTGCTCATCGCCGTGCGGCGGCTGGACGAGCTCATCGAGCGCTACCCGCTGCGCGGGATCCAGGGCCCGGTCGGCACCGCGCAGGACATGCTCGACCTCCTCGACGGGGACCGCGACAAGTTCGCCCAGCTCCAACGCCGCGTCGCCGAGCACGTCGGGTTCACCGAGGCCCTCGTCAGCGTGGGACAGATCTACCCCCGCTCCCTCGACCACGACGTGGTCTCCGCCCTGGTCCACCTCGCGGCCGCGCCCTCCTCGTTCGCGCACACGCTGCGCCTCATGGCGGGCCAGGAGCTGGCCACCGAGGGGTTCCAGCCCGGCCAGGTCGGCTCCTCGGCGATGCCGCACAAGACCAACCCGCGCACCAGCGAGCGGATCAACGGCCTCGCCGTCGTGCTGCGCGGCTACGCCTCGATGACCGCCGAGCTCGCCGGAGCCCAGTGGAACGAGGGCGACGTGTTCTGCTCGGTCGTGCGGCGAGTCGCCCTGCCGGACGCCTTCTACGCCATCGACGGCCTGCTGGAAGGCTTTTTGACCGTGCTCGCCGAGTTCCACGCGTTCGAGCCGGTCATCGAGCGCGAGGTCGCCCGTTACCTGCCGTTCCTCGGCACCACGCGAATCCTCATGGCCGCAGTGCGCGCGGGCGTCGGGCGCGAGGCCGCCCATGAGGCCATCAAAGAGCACGCGGTGGCGCTCGCGAACGACATCCGCGAGCGCGGGGCCGAGCCGGACCTGCTCGCGAGGCTCGCCGAGGACGGGCGGCTCGGGCTCTCCAGGACGCAGCTCGACGCGGCCCTCGCCGACCGAGACGTCTTCCTCGGGGCGGCCGACGCCCAGGTCCGCGCCATTGTCGCCGAGGTGGAGGCCGTCGTCGCGAAGCATCCCGCCGCCGCCGCGTACCGCCCGGGCTCGATCCTGTAGCAGGCCGCGAGCCGCCCCTTTCGGGCTTCGAAATAGTTAGCTTCCGCTATTGATATACACTTGAAGGCATGATCGTCTCCAAGCTCTCTCGCCGAGCACTCGGCGGACTGTTGTCCCTGATGCCCTTGTTCGCGGTCCCTGCGACGCTTTCGACCGCGCAGGCCGCCCCCGGCGGCTGCGCCCAATACGACATCTCCTTCGCGCGGGGCACCCACGACTCGCCCGGCCTCGGGTCGGTCGGCGACGCGTTCGTGAGCTCGGTGAAGGCCAAGGCGCCCGGCAAGACGTTCAGCGTCTACGCGGTCAACTACCCCGCCAGCTTCGACTTCGGGAAGGCGGGCGAGGGCGCGGGCGACCTGTCCGCGCACCTGCAGGACGTGGCCAACCGGTGCCCGGACACGCAGTTCATCCTCGGCGGGTACTCCCAGGGCGCGGCGGTCATCGACTCGGTGATCTCGCTCGGCATCCCGGTCGGCGGCTTCTACAGCAGCCCGCTCCCCGGCGACGTGGCCAACCGCATCGCCGCAGTCGCGCTGTTCGGCGACTTCGTCCACCGGTTCTTCAACGGCCCGCAGCCGATCTTCATCACCCCCGAGCTCGGCGGCAAAGTCACCGACATCTGCGCGGACGGCGACCCGATCTGCTGGAACCTCGACGGCGACTTCGACACCCAGAAGGCCGATTTCGACCAGAACCACGTCTCGTACGTCTCCCGAGGGCTGACGAGCCAAGCCGCCGACTTCGTGGTCGGCCAAATCAGCTAGGACCAGATCAGCGAAGGAGCAGGGCCCATGTCCAAGCCGCCGCGTTCGAGACAAACTGCCGCCCTCTGGGCGGCCGCGCTCCTCGCGGCGGCCGGACTGGCCCTCGCGCCGCCGCAAGCCCCCGAGGCGAGGGCCGCAGGCTGCGCCGACGTGGACGTCGCGTTCGCGCGGGGCACGGACGAGCCCGAGGGCACGGGGTTCGTCGGCGAGAGCTTCACCGACGCGCTGACCGAGCGGCTGCCCGGCAGGACGATCACGGTCTACGCCGTCGACTACCCCGCGACGCTCGACGCGCCGAGCGCGGGAGCGGGCGGGAACGACCTCAGCCGCCACATCCAGAACATCGCCAGGACCTGCCCGAGCACGAAAATCGTGATCGGCGGGTACTCGCAGGGCGCCGCTGTGGTCGATCTCGTCGTCACGACGCGCCCCCTGCCGTTCACGTCGGTGACCGTGCCGTTCCTCGGCGAGATCTCCCTGGCCGACTCCGGCTTCGACTCCCTGCCGCCCGCTTCGGTGTTCCCGCATATCGCGGCCGTGGCGCTGTTCGGCAACCCGAGCCACTACGTGTACCCGCACCCGTTGCCGATGCCGCAAGGGCTCGAAGCCCGGACGGCCGACCTCTGTGTGGGCGGCGACCCGGTGTGCACCCCGCCCGACTCCGGACCGACCTACTTCGCCAACCACCTGCTCTACGTGCAAAACGGCCTCGCCGACCAGGCCGCCGATTTCGTGGTCGACCAACTCGGCCTGCCTGCCGCCCAGAGGAGCGCCCCTGCTCCCGTCCCAGCCGAGACCGGCCAGTCGGACGACGACGGCTCCCCCGATGGCGAGTGAGCGCCCGTCCGCCGCAGATCGCCGGTTGAGCGTCGGCGTCCTCGTCAGCCAGCAAAAGGCGCCCTCCTACGCCGCGCTGCGCGACGTGGCGGCCCGCGCCGAGGAGCTCGGCGCGGACGTCGTCTTCAACACCGACCATTTCTTCCCGTGGAGCGGGGATCCGGCGGGCGCCCATTTCGAGTGCTGGACGATGCTTGCCGCCTGGGCGGAGCAGACCGAACGGGTCCAGCTCGGCGCGCTCGTCACCGGCGCGGGGTACCGCAACCCCGACCTCTTGGCGGACATGGCCCGCACGGTCGACCACATCAGCGCGAAGCCGTCCGGGTCCGGGCGCTTGATCCTCGGCCTCGGCGCGGGCTGGTTGGAGCGGGACTACGCCGAGTACGGCTACGAGTTCGGATCGGCCGGATCGAGGATCGGCCTCCTGGCCGAAAGCCTGCTCCGGATCAAGGCCCGCCTCGGGAAGCTCAACCCGCCGCCCGCGGGTCCATTGCCGATCCTGGTCGGCGGGGGCGGGGAGCGCAAGACGCTGCGCGTGGTCGCCGAGCACGCCGACATCTGGCACAGCTTCAGCGCGCTGCCCGAGCTGCGGCGCAAGAGCGCGGTGCTCGCGGAGCATTGCGCGGCGACCGGGCGCGACCCCGCCGACATCGTCCGCGCCGCCTCGTGGTCGGGGCCGCAGCTCACCGACGATCTCGTCGCGGCAGGAGCGAGCCTGATCGTCTGCGACACCTCCGCCCCCGACTACAGCCTCGAGCCCTTGCGGGCCGCGCTCGCCTGGCGAGACCAGTGGCGTTGAATTCCCGCCACAGGACTAGGCTCGTTCAGGCGACGACATCCGTCCGCGAACCGTGAGGAGCAGTCAACGCCATGCCTCTTGAGCTTGAGCACAGCCGGAAAATCCTGACCAGCCTCGCGATCCCGATCATTTGCGCCCCGATGGCGGGCGGCCCGAGCACCCCGAGGCTCGCCGCCGCCGTGAGCAACGCAGGCGGCCTCGGTTTCGTCGCGGCGGGCTACCTCAGCCCGCAGGCGACGGCCGAGCTGGTGGACAAGACCCGGGAGCTGACGGTGCACCCGTTCGGACTGAACATCTTCGTCCCCAGCCCCGACCCCGTCGACCATGCGGCCATCGCCGCGTACCGCGAGCGCCTGCTCCCCCTCGCCGAAGCGGCTGGCGTCGACCTGCCCGAGGCGGCGGACGAGGACCCCGTGCACCCCGACGACGACTTCTTCAGCCAGAAGGTGGGCGTCGCCATCGACCGAGAGGTCCCGCTCGTCTCCTTCACCTTCGGCCTGCCGCCCGCCGATGTGGTCGCTGAGCTGCAGGGCGCGGGCGTCGCAGTGGTGGCGAGCGTCGCCAGTCCCACTGCGGTGAAAGCCGCCGCCGACCTCGGCGTGGACGCGATCGTCGTGCAAGGCCCCGACGGGGGCGGGCACCGCGCGACGCTCTCCAACCACGAGAAGCCCGACAGCCTGCAGCTCTCCGACCTGGTGATCGCGGCGACCGAGGCGACCGAGACCCCGGTCATCGCGGCAGGCGGCATCAGCCGAGGGCCCCAGATCGCCGAGCTGCTCGACCTCGGCGCAGTCGCCGCGCAGCTCGGGACGGCGTTCCTCCTCGCCGACGAGGCCGGCACCAGGCCCGCGCACCGCGAGGCGCTGTCCGATCCCCGGTTCGTGGAGACGACAGTCACCTCCGCGTTCTCCGGGCGGCCTGCGCGCGGCCTGCGCAACGCTTTCATCGACGCGCATTCCGCGCACGCCCCGAACGAGTACCCGCAGCTGCATTGGCTCACCACGCCGCTGCGCGCCGCTGCGGCCAAGCGCGGGGACGCGGAGGCGATCAATCTCTGGGCCGGGGTCGGATACCGCGAGACCCAGGCAGAGCCGGCTTCCGTGATCCTTTCCGCGCTCTGGGAGAGCGCCGTCGCCGCCCGCGCCGAGCACGACCGGTCATGAGCATGGCATTCGCGAAACGCGTCCTGCTCTGGGCCGTGCCCTTCGTCCTGCTGTTCGGCGCCGCAGCCGGATTCCAAGCCTGGCGGGAGCAGCAGCAAGGGAAGACCGCGCTGTCCGCGGCCGAGCAGAAGCTCGACCGGTTCCGCCCCAGCGACTGTTTGACGACACAGCCCGCGCGGACCGGGATAGAGGCAGGGGACCTGCTGCTCACCGACTGCTCCTCCGCAGGGCTCACCCTCTCGGTCGGCCTCAAAGTCAAAGGCTCGGACGAATGCCCCGGCCCCCGCTACTTCATCTACCGGGTCAAGCTCGACGAGCGCCAGGTCGGAGCGCTCTGCCTGGTCGAGAACCTGCGCGAAGGCCACTGCTACACCGACAGCGCCACCCCGCCGCTGCACGAGGAGGTCGCCTGCTCGTCCAGCGCGCAAGAGGCGGAGTCCGTCAAAGACCTCCGCGTGGTCAAGGCGGTGGAAGGCTCCGACGACCCCTCGGCCTGCTTCGACTCCACCGCCGTGGCCTACCCCGAGCCCAAACGGGTGTACTGCATGGGTTCCCCGATCGGTTGAGTCCTAGCGCCGCTCGACCAGCTTCTGCAGCATCGCGTTGTACGCGGCGAGCTCGTCGTCCTCGTAGTCCACGGCGTGCCGGTCGGCCCGGTCGGCGGCCCGCCGGTCCGCTTTCGCCCACTGGTAGAGCAGCGCGCCCACCACGAACACGATGGGGATCTCGCCGCTGGTCCACGCCACCGCCCCGGCGACCCGCTGGTCCGCCACGAGGTCGGCCATCCACGGCAGCCCGAGCCACCGGTAGAAATTCCCGCCGATGATCTCGTCCGAGGACAGCACCGCCACCCCGAAGAAGGCGTGGAACGGCATGACCGCGAACAGCATGCCCAGCCTCGCCAAATGCGGCAGCCGCCGGGCTCCGGGGTCCACGCCGACGATCGCCCAGTAATACGTGTAGCCGATGACCAGGAAATGGGCGGTCATCAGCAGATGCCCCCAGTGGTACTGGACCAGCAGCCCGAAGATCGGCGTGAAGTACAGCCCGTAGAGGGAGACGACGAAGAGGCCGACCGCGACAAGCGGGTGCGCGAGGAGCTGGACGAGCCGGGAGTGCACGAGCGCGAGCGCCCATTCGCGCGGCCCGGTCATCTCCTGCCTGGCGGGCGGCACCGCGCGCAGGAGCAGCGTCACCGGGGCGCCGAGCACGAGGAAGACCGGGACGAACATGTTGAGCCCCATATGCGAGACCATGTGGTAGCTGAACTGGCCCGCCGCGTAGCGCCCGACCCCCGAGGAGGTCACCAGCAGCAGCAAGAGGCAGCCGACGAGGAACGAGGCCGTCCGCCACGGCGACCACTCGTCCCCGCGTCCGCGCAGCCTGTGCGCCCCGACCAGGTACGCGACGGCGATGAGCACCGCGAGCGCGCCGAAAACAAAGTCGAACCGCCACGCGGTCATGAGCCGCCACACCGTCGGCGGGCCGGGGAAGTCGAATCCGAGCAACAGCTCGGACACCGAGAACGACTGGCCCGCGAACGCCGGAGCAGGCTGGATCGACATCGCCTCCGCAGCGGCGAGCAACAAGGCTCCGCCGCCCGAGACCAGGGCGGGCCTGCGGGCGACGACCCCGAACACCACGGGCGCCAAGAGCGCGGCGGAGAACAGCCCCAGCCTGCCGTACCACGTGGCGGCGAGGGCGGAGAGCGGGACGAGCAGGAAGCCGAGCACCGCAGCCCCCGCCACAACGGCGCCCAGCGCGAGGACCATGATCCGACGTGCCCGCCGCTCGGCGGCTTCTCGGTCCTCCGTCCACGCGCCGCGCAGCTGCGCGGCGACGCCGACGAGCACGGACAGGCCGACGCTGGTCCAGACAGCCGCGCCGGTCGCGAAGTCGTGGTTCGGGCCGTCGCCCGCGTTCTCCACCGTCCACGGCGCGATCACGGCGAGCGCCGAAAGCCATGCCAGCCCAGCGCACGCGGCCCAGGCGAGGCAGAACCGCGAGGCGAGCGCGACCACCGTCGCGAGCGCGGCGACCACGAGCCACGCGCCCGCGCGCTCGGAGACCGCAATGAGCGAGACCAGCCTGCCGACCGGGTCCTCGACATACAGCAGGTCCCACGGCGCCCGACCGGCCTGGACCGTCGCGCTCGTCACCGAGGCGGCGAGCGCGCTCACCGCCCAGACCGGGCTCGCCCGTTCCGCCGTCCGCAATCCCGCGTAGCCGCGCGGCCCCAGCCGCATCTGCCCGTTCGTCCTGGTGCAGCAGAGCGCGAACACGAGGCCGCCGAGGCACAGCGCGCCGGTGAAACTTGCTGCGAACTGCACCGCCGCCTGCACGGACAATGCCGCCGTTCCTGGATAGAGGCCGCCAACTGCGGCATACGGGTCGGGCCCGATACAGGCGGCAGCCGTGACCGCCGCACTGAGGCCGATGAAGGCAAGGAAGAACATCGAGGACCATTGTCCCACTTCGCCAGAGGCAGGCCGACCACGCTGCTCAGCGCACGGTCAGGCGTGGTGGTGCAGTGCTGGTCGGTTGGGCTGGCCCAGTGGACGGTTCCATCGGGTTCTTGGCGGTCTCGCCAACGGCCATGCGTTTTGGCGCGGTGGCAGCAGAGCCCCTTCGAGTTGCGGAGGTTGTCGAGAGCTACCCGCGCACCGCTGCCGCTTCCAGGCTGCGCGATTGCCAGCTGGACCTGCTGGCCGCGATCTTGGTGTGCCGGACATTGCTCCAATGTCGCCGGAGGCATCGGGCGAACCTCAGTCAGGTTTCGGCGACGTATGGTCTGCGCTACGTCCACGCACGATAGATTGCCCCTCTTATGTGCCGCGTCTGGGATTTTCTTGGATAAAGAGCGCACTTTTAGACAAAGAGCGCATTCTTTGGGAAATTTCTGCGTCTCCCACATAAAATTCCGATTCAACAACTAGCTGATAACAATACGCAAAAACACCGGCACCCGCCCCGCGTCGATTCCTCGGGAGTTCTTTTCATGCGTTTTTCGCGTAGAAATCAGAAATATCCGTCCCCACTCAAATCGGTGAAGACCCGTCCAGGCCTCGTTGGCGGCAGTATAGGCGCCCTGTCAGGTGTCACAGCCTTAGCCGTCGGCCTCGCTTCGTTCACCCAGACCACGGGTCCGCAAGTCTTCCATGCTGGCACTACCCTCCCCTCCGATTCTGCCCTTCTGGCTTTCGACAGCGACAAAGCCGCGAACAGCCTCTCTTTCCAGTTCGTCGACGAGCATAGCGGCGGGTCGTCCACCGGCGGCGGGTCGTCCACCGCTCATAGCTCCTCTTCGGGCGGCGGGTCGTCCTCGGGCGGCGGGTCGTCCTCGGGCGGCGGGTCGTCCACCGGCGGCGGGTCGTCTTCGGGCGGCGGGTCGTCCACCGCTCATAGCTCCTCTCCGGGCGGCGGGTCGTCCTCGGGCGGCGGGTCGTCTTCGGGCGGCGGGTCGTCTTCGGGCGGCGGGTCGTCCACCGCTCATAGCTCCTCTTCGGGCAGCGGGTCAGCCACCGGCAGCGGGTCAGCCACCGGCAGCGGGTCAGCCACCGGCAGCGGGTCAGCCTCCAGCAGCGGGTCAGCCTCCAGCAGCGGGTCATCCTCCAGCAGCGGGTCATCCTCCAGCAGCGGGTCAGCCTCCAGCAGCGGGTCATCCACCGCTCATAGCTCCTCTTCGGGCAGCGGATCGTCCACCAGCGGGTCAGCCTCCAGCAGCGGGTCAGCCACCGGCAGCGGGTCAGCCACCGGCAGCGGGTCAGCCACCGGCAGCGGGTCAGCCACCGGCAGCGGGTCATCCTCCAACGGATCGTTCTCGGGCGGGTCCAGCAGCGCTGTGAACGCCGCGGAGCGCGCAGCAGGTGGAACTGGCACAACAAGCTCGACCGGCACAACAAGCTCGACCGGCGCGACCACAACCAAGCCAGGCGCAACCAACACAACCGGCGGCACCAGCTCCACGAGCACCTCCAAGCCAGGCTCGACCGGCACAACAAGCTCCACGAGCACAGGCGCAACCGGCGCAACCAACACAACCGGCGCAACCAACACAACCGGCGCAACCGGCGCAACCGGCGCAACCGGCGCAACCGGCGCAACCGGCGCAACCGGCGCAACCGCAACCAAGCCAGGCTCGACCGCAACCAAGCCAGGCTCGACCGCAACCAAGCCGGGCTCGACCGGCACAACAAGCACGAGCGCCACGAAGCCAGGCTCGACCGGCACAACAAGCTCCACGAGCACAGGCACAACAAGCACGACCGGCACGGGCGTATTCAAAGGCATCGGCTCTTCGATCGGTGGAAACATTGGCTCGGCAACTGGCTCAGTGGTCGGTGGGGCGATCGCGAGTGTCGCCCCAGCCGCAGGCGGCGCGTTGGGCGGCGTGGTCGGCGGTGTCGCAGGCGCTGCGGTCGGCGGGGCGGTCGGGCTCTTGGGGGCGGGGGTCGGCACGGTGGCCGGCGCGCCGGCGCTCGGTGCTGCCGGAACCGCCATAGGCACCATGCTCGGCAGCGGGGTCGGCAAATTGGCAGGCA